>JAFAHG010000177.1 GCA_019237315.1 Actinomycetota bacterium | reverse complement strand
ATCCTCGGCGTGCTGTGCGAGCTCCTGCCGCAGGCGGAGAACCGTGTGACGCTCGCCTCGCAGAAGGACCGCCACGGCATGCCGGTCGCGAACTTCACGTACTCGCTCTGCGACAACGACAAGGCGAACATCGCATTCGCGACGAAGACGATGGAGGAGATCTGGGAGTGTGCGGACGCGCAGGACACGCTCAAGATCGACCGCTACGCCCACCTCGTCGGCGGGTGCCGCATGGGGTTCTCGCCGGACGACTCGGTCGTCGACGCCGACCTGCGCGCATGGGACGTGCCGAACCTGTTCGTCTGCGACGGCAGTGTCCTGCCGACGCAGGGGGCGGCGAACCCGGCGCTCGTGATCATGGCGCTCGCCGACCGGCTCGGCCGGACGCTCAGGGAGAAGCGGCTATCGGCGAGAAGCTGAGCAACCCGCGCGACCTCCTGCTGCAGTGGCTCGGCGAGATCGTCTGGGTGGAGCGCATGCTCGCCTTCGACGTCCTGCCGTCGCTCGTCTCGTCCACCGAGGACGAGCGGTTGCGCGCCGCGTTCGAGGAGCACCTGGGCGAGACGCGTGCGCAGTCCGAGCGAGCGGAAGGCGTGTTCCGCGCGCTCGGGCTCGATCCGTCGTCGAACCGCAGCGCACCGCTGGAGGCGCTCGCGAAGTCGCACGACGAGCTCGCGGGGAAGGTCGTCCTGCCCGCGTTGCGCGACGCGTTCCACGCCGCGGCGGCCGTCGCCACCGAGCGCTGGGAGCTCACGCTCTACGAAGCGGCGATCGACCTCGCGAACGCGATGCGGCTCGACGGCGAGGCGGTCGGCCTCCTCGAGCAGAGCCGTGCCGAGGAGCACCATGCGCTGCTCGTCGCCGAGGCGGAGCGGCGCCGCCTGCTGGACAGTGTCTGACACCGGACATGTCCGGTGTCAGACACTAAGGATGCGGCCCTAGCGCTTGCGTGCGTCGACCGCGCACCGGAGCTGCTCCTTGTTCATCGAGGAGCGCCCCGGGATGTCCATCTTCCGGGCCTCGTTGTAGAGCTGCTCGCGCGTGCGGCCCTTCGGCCGGTTCGTGCCGGAGCGCAGGCCGCCGCGCCGCGACGACGACATGTCGTCGGTCGAGCTGCGCGACGCGGTCTTCGAGTCGCCCGAACGCGCCCGCTCCTTGTTGACGGTGCGCGCGGCAATCTCCTCCGCGCGTTCGAGCGAACGGCCCTGCTTGCGCTCGCTGTCCTTGATGTGCTCGTACTTACGGGCGAGCTTCGTGCCCTTCTTCACTCCGCGTGGGGGCATGCGGTACCTCCTTTCGCGTTCGACGTTCCCGGGCGCACGTCTCGCAAACGCGTTTTCGCGGCCGCGCACAGGGGCATCGAACGGCCGTGACCGCCGTGGAGCTCGCCGCCGCGCAGCGCTCGCTGGACGCGTTGCGCGCGGCGGCTGCCGGCTGTCGTGCATGTCATCTCTGGGAGCACGCGACGCAGACCGTCTTCGGCGAGGGGACTCGTCACGCCGAGGTGATGTTCGTCGGCGAGCAGCCCGGCGACAAGGAGGACCTCGCAGGCCATCCGTTCGTCGGTCCCGCCGGCCGTGTGCTCGACGAGGCGCTCGAGGAGGTGGGCATCGACCGCGAGCACGTCTACGTCACGAACGCCGTCAAGCACTTCAAGTGGAAGGCGCGCGGCAAGCGCCGCATCCACGACAAGCCGAACGCCGCGGAGATCGCGGCGTGCCGTCCCTGGCTCGACGCGGAGCTCGCCGCCGTGCGGCCGACGGTCGTCGTACCGCTCGGTGCGACGGCGGCACAGGCGCTGCTCGGCCGTGCCTTCCGCGTCACCGCGCAGCGCGGCGCGGTGATCGAGACGACGAAGATCGCACCGTTCGTCGTCGCCACGGTGCATCCGTCGTCGATCCTCCGCGCGCCGGACCCCGCCGCCCGTCACGCCGCCCAGCGCGAGTTCACCGCCGACCTGGCCGTCGTCGCCGAGCTCCTGCACTGACCGCTGTGGATGATTTGTCACACCCTTGACGCAAAAGACACCTTGACGGCATCCGGGGTTCGATAGGCGGAGTCGGACACCGTCGGTCTGGCGACGACGGGCGCGAGCCGCCGGCCGAAGGCGTCCGGGGCCGGCCCGGCCGGCACTCGTAACCGGCGGGGCGGCAGCGGCGTTTCCCCTGCATGAACCCGTCAGACGAATGGCCCACACGCGTGGACGAAACGCGCGTCCACTCCGCACCGCCCGTCCCGAACCCTGCAGCGCCTCCGCCTCCGTATCCCCCGGAAGCGCCGGACGACCCCCTCGGGCGCGGAATGATGCTCGCGCTGATCGTGATCGCGGTTGCGGTCGTCGCGGCTCTCGCGGGGTGGATCCTCACGCACCGCAACTCATCGCACAGCGCAGTGACGACGACGGTCGCCGCGACGACGACGACCCGCACCTCCGCAGTCGCGGGCGCGCGCGTCCAGGAGGTCGCCGTGCCGCAGATCGTCGGCCTCTCGCAGCAGGCGGCGCTGATCCAGCTCGGCCAGGCCGGCGTGAAGCCGAAGCTCGTCATGCGTCAGCAGGGCCCGCACGACGGTCTCGTCGTCGAGCAGCGGCCCGTGCGCTCGGAGAAGGTGCCGCTCGGCTCGCCCGTCATCGTGCTCGTCGACCCGGCGCCGGTGAAGCAGGCCCCGAAGCCTGCGGCGCCGAAGGCGAAGCCCGCGAAGCCGGCGACGACCGTGCAGCAGCAAACCACGACGCAACAGCAGACGACGACGCAGCAGCAGACCACGACCACGCAGCAGCAGACGACGACGACGCAGCAGACCACGACCACGCCCGCCCAGGCGACGATGCCTGACGTGTCCGGCAAGGACGAAGCCGCCGCGGCCGACGCGCTGCAACAGGCGAACCTGCTCGTCAGCCTCGTCTTCGTGCCGAGCACCGACGACCTCGGCACGGTCGAGGCCCAGTCGAAGCCGGCGGGGACGACCCTGCCCGCGCAGACGCACGTGCAGCTCAACCTCTCGGGCGGCACGGGCAAGTTCCCGCCCGAGCCGGTGCCGAACGTGATCGGCAAGACGCTCAAGGACGCCGTGTCCGCGCTGAACGGGAACCAGCTGCGCCTGATCTACGAGAAGATGCCCGTCAGCTCGCAGTCGCAGGTCGGCAAGGTCGTGCAGCAGACCCCGCTCGCGGGCGACAAGGCGCCGCAGTACGCGCGGGTGCTCGTCTACGTCGGAGCCCTCGCCAAGTAGTGAAGGACGCGCTGCTCGTCGTCGACGTCTTCAACGACTTCGACCACGACGACGGCGAGCAGCTGCGTTCGTCGTTCCACGAGCGCCTTCCGGCGATGGAGGCGGCGATCGCACTCGCGCGCGAGCGCGACGTGCCCGTCGTGTACGTGAACGACCAGCGGTCGTGGGACGGAGACGCGCCGAGGCTCGTGCGCGAGGCGATCGCAGTCACACCTGAGCTCGCGTGCCTCGAGCCGCAACCGGGGGATCCGTTCATCCTCAAGGCGCGCTACTCCGCGTTCGACCACACGACGCTCGAGATCCTCCTGCGAGAGCGCGAGGTCGACCGCGTACTCATCATCGGCTCGTCGACCGAGGGCTGCGTCGTGCAGACCGGCATCGACGCGCGCGAGCTCGGCTTCAAGGTGACGATTCTCTGCGACGCCTGTGCGACGACCGACGCAGAGCTGGAGGACGTCGCGCTGCGCTACGCCGAGGACGTAGGCGGCATGCGTGTCAGCCGCGCAGGATCGCTGCGAGCGAACGCGTATTGACGACGTCCGCCGCGGTCGCGCGGCCGCGGCGCGCCGTGTGCACGGAGAGGGGCATGTTGCCGAGCCCGCGCGTCGAGTGCGCGTCGGTCGAGCAGACGACGGTGACCCCCGCCTCGACGGCGGCGCGCACGTGTTCGCCCTTCAGGTCGAGCCGGTCGGGGAGACCGTTCACCTCGAGCGCCACGCCCGTCTCGAGCGCAACCTCGAACGTCCGCTCGAGGTCGAGCGCGTTTTCCGGCCGGTGGCCGATCAGGCGTCCCGTCGGATGCGAGAGACAGCGGACCGCGGGGTGGCGCATCGCCTCGAGCACGCGAGCTGTCAGCTCCGCGCGCGGCGCACGCTGCCCTGCGTGCAGCGAGAGCTGCACCCACTCGAGCTCCGCGAGCACGTCGTCCGGAAGGTCGAGCGTTCCGTCGCGGCGGATGTCGCACTCGGCGCCGCGCAGGATGCGAAACGGTGCGAGCCGCTCGTTTGCGGCCGCGATCTCCTCGCCCTGGCGGCGCAGCGCGTCGGCGTCGAGGCCGGGGACGACCGTGACGTTCGGCGTGTGGTCGCAGATCGCGAGGTACTCGTAACCGAGCGCCCGCGCCGCCTCGCCCATCTCGAGCACGCTCGCCTTGCCGTCCGACCACGTCGTGTGGCAGTGCAGGTCGCCGCGGATGTCCTCGACCTCCACGAGCACCGGCGGCTGCCCGCGGAACGGCTCCTCGCGGAGCTCGGGCGGGCACCACGGGATGTCGAGCGCCGCGTACACCGCGGGCTCGTCGGGCGCAAGCGGGAGCGGTTCGAGCGCCGCCACGTATGCCGGCGAACCGGTGGCGCGGACGAGCGCGGTCCCGAATCTGCCGGGCTCGGCGGCGGTCAGCTCGATCGGCACGCCCTCGACCGTGACGCCGACCGCGCGCCGCTCGTCCCGCTCTATGAGCATGACGATCTGGGGCAGGGCGGCGAATCGGTCGATCA
>JAFAHG010000286.1 GCA_019237315.1 Actinomycetota bacterium | reverse complement strand
CGCCGCGGCCATCGAGCCGGTGATCGCGGACGGGTCCATCGCGAGCAGGCCGTGCGTCTTCGTGTACGCGCTCTCGACGAACGGGATCTGCGCCTTGAACTCCGCGAGCGCGGTCTTCTCGTCGAGGCCGAGGTTCTTGCCGTACTTCGTGAGCGTGAGCTGAACGGCGCCGGCCGGATCGGCGAGCGCCGCCTGCCAGCCCTTCTGCGTCGCTGCGAGGAAGGCCTTCACCGCGCTCTTGTGGCTCGCGAGGAAGCTCTTCGAGGTCACGATCAGCCCCGAGTACGTGTTGAAGCCGAGCTGGGCGAACGTGGTCACGTTCGAGTGCTGCCCCTTGAGCTCGTACGGGATCGGCTGGTTGTACGCGTAGACGTAGTACGCGTCGATCACGTGCTTGAAGAGCGGAGCGGCGTCGTAGCCGACCGGGACGAAGGTCCAGTCCGGCTTCAGGTGGTGCACCGCGAACAGGGCGTTGATGTCCGCCTTACCCGGCGGATCGGTCCCGATCTTCTTCCCGTCGAGGTCGCTGATCTTCGTGATCTTCAGACTCGGGAGGCTCATGAGCGCGGCCGGCGAGGTCTGCAGGACTGCGCCGATCGCGACGAGGTTCGCGCCGGACTTGTTCGCGTCGTAGAGGCGCGCCATGTTCGACACGATCCCGATCTGCGCGCCGCCGCCTGCGATCACGCTCGCAGTCGACGCGACGTTCCCGCCGCTCAGGAAGTTGACCTTGAGGCCCGCGGCGGAGTAGTAGCCCTTGGCGTCCGCCTCGTAGTAGCCGCCGTAGGACTGGTCGGGAACCCAGTCGAGCTGGAAGTTGATCGTGGTGGTCGAGCCGGCCCGCGCGGCAGCCCCGCAGAGCGCCAGCACGAGCGTGGCCGCCGCGAGGCAGACGAGTGCGACGCGTGAGCGAGTGATATAGGACCTGTCAATGCGCATGGTCGGAAGCCCTCCCGGTGGACACTCGGACGCCGACGAGCCGGATCTGGCTCGGGAACGCGACCAGCGTAACAGCGACCGAGATTCGCTGACAAAGAACACGCGTCTCTGGCCTCATAAGCGCGATCAATCGACGTTCGGGAGGCGGTCGAAGTCGAACTTCGCTCTCTGAGGCACCTCGTCGCAACCGCAGAAGCGCGCAGCTTCACGCGCGCGGCGGACGATCTCGGGATCTCGCAGCCTGCGCTGAGCCAGAGCATCAAGCGACTCGAGAGCGCGGTCGGCCACGTGCTGTTCGAGCGCAACCGCCGGCACCCGGCGCGGGGTCTCGAGCTGACGCCCGCCGGGGAGCTCGTCCTCTCGGAAGCGCGGCTCATCCTCGCCGCCGTCGAGCGCGCCGAACGGCGGCTCGCGCGGATCGACTCGTCCGGGGGGACGGCCAACATCGCCGTCGGCTTCACCGCGGCGACGCCGCCCGAGCTGCTCGCGTCCGCGATCGCGGTCCCCGACGCGCGCATCACACCCGTCTACCTCGACTGGGGCGACGAGCCGGCGTGCCTGAGCGACGGGAGCGTCGACCTCGCGTTCATGCAGTACCCGCCGGGCTCGGAGTCGCTGCACCAGATCCGGACGACGCTCATGGAGTGCCGCCGGATGCTGATGGCGCCGGCGGACCACGAGCTCGCGCGGCTCGGTCGTCCCGTGACGCTCGACGACCTCGCCGAGGACGCGTTCCTCGACCCCGGGTTTCCCGACGTACCGGAGATGTACCGCGACTACTGGCTCGCCGAGCCGCGCCCGCACCGCGGTCCCGGGCCGCACGTCGTGCCGCTCTTCGCCGTGTCGGTGCAGCAGATGTACGCGTACGTCGCCGCCGGACACGGGCTCGCGATCACGTCGGAGACCCTCGCGCGGCAGATCACCTGGCCGCACATCGCGTTCGTGCACGTCGACGGCCTCCCGCCCGTGTGCTTCGGGATCGTCCGGCACCGGGACGAGCGCAGGCCGGCGGTGCTCGAGCTGTTCGACGCGATCGCCGAGTCGGCTCAGCGCGACGACTGAAGCGCGGGCGGCGCCAGGTTGGCGGTCGCCCAGCGTTCGACGACATCCTCGAGCTCCGGCATCTGCGCCGGGACGAGGAAGCAGAGCCCGCGCGTGGGAACCGAGGCGCCGAGCTCGACGAGCAGCGGCCGCAGGGCGACGTCGATCGCCAGCCCGTGCTGCGGCGATCCCGCCGTCATGACCGGGACGGCGACGACGCCGGCGAGGCCGTCGGGGCCGTAGCGGTCGAAGAACGCCTTGAAGAGCCCGGTGTACGTCGCCTTGTAGGTCGGGCTTGCGACGACGAGCACGTCGCATTGGGCGAGATCCGCGGTCAACCCGTCGAGCTCGTCGTTCGGCCAGTCGAACATCGAGCGCGCGTGGTCGGCGAGGTCGACGTCGTGCACGACCTCGCCGCCGTAGTGACGGCAGATCCATGCCGCGACCGCCTGCGCAACCGTGCGCGTGCGAGACGCAGGGCTCGGGTTGCCGACGACGATGCCGACCTTCATCGACGGACGTATATCGGGTCGGACGTTAGGAAGCCGTAAGACTGGGCGTCTGCGCGTGACGAAGACAGGCGGTACGACGTTTCACCGTCGATGAAATCCTGGCGATGGACCCTCCCCGTCGCGAACTGCGTCCTCGTGACGGCACTCCTCGCCGGCTACGGCTCGACGCACTGGTCGTGGCTCGGCGGACCGGTGTCGGCCGCGCTGATCGTCTTGTTCGAGCCGCGGCGAGAGAGACGGTCAGGCCGCGACGCCGAGGTGGTCGGCGGTCCACTCCCAGGTCTTCGCAAGTCCCTCGCGCAGCGCGAACGCCTTGCGCCAGCCGAGGTCGTGCTCGATCGCTGACACGTCGAGCACCGACCGGCGGACGTCGCCGAGTCGCGCATCCGCGAGCACCGGCGGCCGTGCGCTGCCGGAAACCTCCCGGCAGAGGCGGTGCAGATCGGCAACGCTCGTCTCGGTGCCCGTGCCGACGTTGTAGACGCCGCCCGCGTGCGACGCGACGCGCAGGAACGCGGCGACCACGTCGCCGACGTAGACGAAGTCGCGCGTCTGCGATCCGTCGCCGAAGATCGTCGTCTCCTCGTCGCGCGCCATCCGCTCGAGAAAGATCGCGACGACGCCGCCCTCGAGGCCGGAGTCCTGCCGCGGGCCGTACACGTTCGCGAAGCGAAGCACGGAATGTCCGCTTCCGTGGATGCGGTTCCAGCCTGCGACGTACTCCTCGCCGCACAGCTTGGCGATGCCGTAGGGCGAGAGCGGCCGCACCGGTGAGGTCTCGGTCGCGGGGCCGTCGCACTCGCCGTAGATCGCCCCGCCGGTGGAGGCGAACACGGCCTTCGCGCCCGCCGCCCGCGCGGCTTCCAGCACCTGGATCGTGCCGATCACGTTGACGGCGGCGTCGTAGTCGGGCCTCTTCACCGACGTCTGGACGTCCGCCTGCGCGGCGCAGTGGAAGACGACGTCGAATGCGTCGACGCCGAGCCCGTCCCGGATATCCCGCTCGACGAACGTCGCACGCGAGTTGAGATTCTCCGGCTTGCCGGAGACGAGGTTGTCGACGACGACGACGTCGTCGCCGCGATCCACGAGGGCGTCGACGAGGTTCGACCCGATGAAGCCCGCACCTCCGGTGACGACGGCGCGCACGGCTAGAGCGCGAGGTGGCGCCGGTGCAGTGCGGGGGAGCGGAGGAACCACACGTGTCCGCCGGTCACGGTGAGCTCGCGGTACTCGCCGCCGGCGAGCTCGGCGAGGCGCCGGCAGTGGCCCGTCGGCGTGAGCGTGTCGGTCACCGCGGCGACGACCGTGCACGGGACGCCCGCATGGCGAAGCGACGCGAGCTCGGCGCGCAGGTCGAGCGCGTAGATCTCGCGCGCGAGCCGAAGCGCAGCCCGCGGCGCGCGTGCGACGCGCGAGACACCGACTGCCGCCTGCCGCAACGGGTACCACCCGCGGCAGACCTGAACCACGAAGTCCGCGGCGCTCGCGCGCATCGGCTTCACGAGCGGCAGGCCGGCGGGCGCGACGAGGACGAGCCGTTCGACGCGATCTGGGCGCGCCGCAGCCGCGAGCACCGCGAGCGCGGCACCGAAGGAGTGGCCACCGAGCGCGACCGGCCCACGCGCGTCGAGCTCACCGGCGAGCCAGTCCACATACCGCGCGACGGCGCCGCCGGTCAGCCCGTACGCGGGCGGCTCGAGCTCGGTCCAGCCGGTCGGGAGCCCGCCGCCGTAGAGGCCGGGAGCGGCGCCGAAACCGGGGACGAAGAGGCCGGGCACGAGCCCGGCAGTGTAGACCGCCTCAGGCGGCGAGCAGCGGGCGCGCCTCGACCGACTGCTGGGTCGTCACCGCGCCGTAGGCATGTCGGAGCTCGGCGTACGAGCGCTCCCAGCTCCGTTCGCGCGCGAGCTCGACCGCCCGCGCGCCGAACCGCAGGCGCAGTCCGTCGTCGCCCGCGAGCCGCAGCATGGCCGCAGCCATCGCCGGCGGGTCGTCGGCGGGGACGACGAGGCCCGACTCGCCGTGCGCCACGAGCTCGGCCGTACCGCCGGCGGCGACGCCGATCGCCGGCAAGCCCGAGGCGGCGGCCTC
>JAFAHG010000279.1 GCA_019237315.1 Actinomycetota bacterium | reverse complement strand
GAGGTAGTGGTGGTTACGGAGGTGCTCGAGGAGGCGCCGGCGGGTCGATCGGTCGTCGAGTGGAATGAACATCAGGCCGTCGCGCTCGGCAAGTAGGCCTTTCGAGCGCCGCCTTTGGTGGCTGGCTTGCGCGCGGAGGGCTCGCGCGTCTTCTTTGAGTTCCTGCGCCTGGGCTCGTAGTCGTCGTGCTTCGCTGATTGGATGGCCGTCTGCGAGGACGCGGAGGCCTTCGGTCTGCGTGATCCTCTCGTAGTGGTCGAGGTCAAGGTCCACCCATTCAAGGCATCCCTCTTCCGCACACTCGCAACGAAACTGCCACTGCTCGCCTGGGCGGGTGGAGCCGTGTTCGAGGTCGTAAGCGACCATGGCAATGCCGTCGTTGAGCGACCGGAAAAGGCCTGCGGTCGGAGTTGCGTCGGACGTGCCGGCTCCTCGGGGGTGAAGCCAGCCTACATCGCGCTGCCGAGACTTGGCGTACGGAGAACGGTGTCCGACACCGCCTATCGGCGCGGCAAATCGTCAAGCTGTCCTTCGTCACAACTCTGCGACTCTTCCTCCACAGTGTCTGCGACTCGGAACACTCCGCCGCCGTGCCCGACCTGCGCCGGCGCGGCTCGCAACGGCAACTCGAAGGACACTCGACCGAAATCGTCATGCCTCGCGAAGCGAGACGGATTTCGGTCGAGAATGGAGGCGGCGGGAATCGAACCCGCGTCCGCGGACGCACCGTCAGAGCGCCTACAAGCTTAGGTCGCGCTTGGGGATTCATCCGGACGGCTGGTTCGCGACCGACCTACCGCCGGACTAGCCATCCTGAAGTCTCGCGCCTCGGGCGATTGGCTCTCCGTCGGCGCCAGCCCGTTCGTTGACGCCGCTACCCGGGTCACGGGCAAAGCCCGGGGCGACGCGCTGCATCGGCCTTAGGGCTTAAGCAGCGAGTGCGAGATTGGATTCCGCACTTGCGTTTGGTTTCCGGTTGTTTTACGAGGCCGACCGGAGACCTCGGCTTGCAGCTCTGCCGGAGAATCGACCACGTCGAAACCATGGCGCCCCCGTATGTGTGTGGGCCCAGTGTATCCACCGGTGGGCTCCGTACTTTGCCGCAGGGGCTTGCGGGACTTCGCCGATGCCTCGCGCCCTGCGCTCCCGCACGATCGGGGTCGGTCAGGCGGGGTTCCTCCCCCCGGGACCCCGCCTACCCCCTTTTCTTCGGGTGCAGCACCCGGTAGAGGTTGAGGTCGTAGCCCCAGCCGAAGGATTTCGGCGTCAGGAGCCGTGGCTCATCCGGGTTCCACCAGCGGGACTTCACGCGCGCGGCCGTGGGCCGGCGCCAGTCGTAAGGAATACCGAGAAAGCGGCCCGTCTTCGCCATGGGCGCAGCCTACTCCGCGCGCCGGTAGCGCCAGAACGCGGGCAGGAGCGCGACCGTGACGGCGACGCCGGCGATGCAGAGGACGCCGCCAGACACGATCGACGCGCGGACGCCCGCGAGCGAGGCGACGGCGCCCGCCTCGACGTTTCCGAGGAGCGGACCCGTCGAGTAGCTCACCTGCTCGATCCCGGCAAGACGTCCGCGTAGGCGGTCGGGGATCGTCTGGTTCCAGATGGTGCCGCGGAAGATGCCGCTCAGCATGTCGGCGAAGCCAGCGATCACGAGGCCGGCGATCGCCAGCGCGAGTCCGGGCGCGAGCCCGAGCACGACGATCCCCACCCCCCAGCCCACGGCCGCCACGCACACCGCCGCACCGTGACGCCGCACGCGCGCCACCCAGCCGCTCGTGACCGTCGCGAGCAACGCCCCCACCGATGGGGCCGCGTACAGCACCCCGAGCACGCCCGGTCCTCCGCCGAGCTTCACCGCGAGCGCCGGGAAGAGTGCGTTCGGCATGCCGAAGAACATCGCGACGATGTCGACGCTGTACGTGCCGATCAACTCCGGGCGGCTACGCGCGTAGCGGAAGCCTTCGCCGATCGAGCGCAGGCTCGGACGCTCGTCGGACGGCGGGGGCATCGCGCGCATGAGGCGGAGTGCGACGAGCGACACCGCGAACGTGCCGACGTCGAAGCCGTACGCGGCAGGCAGTCCGAGCAGAGCGATGAGGCCGCCGCCGAGCGCCGGTCCACCGACCATGCCCACGGTCGTGACGAGCGAGGAGAGCGCGCCGGCGGCTGGGATCTCGTCGTCGTCGACGAGCCGCGGCTCGATCGCCTCGAGCGCGGGTCGCTGTAACCCGTCGAGCGCCGCGAGGACTCCGGCGAGCACGAACACGACCCACACCTGCGGGTGCGCGAGCGACGCGTTCAGCACGAGTGCGCCGGAGGCGACGGCGAGCGCAGCCTCGGTCGTGCGCACGAGTTGACGGCGGTCGAAGGCGTCCGCGAGCGCGCCGCCGAGAAAGGCGGTGACGAGGAGCGGCCCGAGCTCCGCGAGACCGAGCAGACCGACCGCGAGCGAGGAATGCGTCAACCGGAAGACCTGGTACGGGATGGCGACGTACGTCACCATCGAGCCGAGGAACGACGTCCCGTGCGAGACGAGCAGGAAGCGGAAGTCGCGGTGCCGCCGGAGCGGTGTCACGTCGAGGACGGCAAGTCGCAGCAGCCGTCGCGCGCCGCTTTCCGGCACGGGCGGCGCCGGGGCGAGCCGCTCGCCCTCGTCGATCACTAGCGCCGGGACTTGAGCGCGCGCTCGATCTGGCGCTTCGCGTCGCGGTCCGCGATCGTGCGGCGCTTGTCGCGCACGTCCTTGCCGCGTGCAAGCGCGAGCTCGACCTTCACGCGGCCGTCCTTGAAGTACAGGCGTGTGGGGACGAGCGTCAACCCCTTCTCTCGCACCTGTCCGTAGAGACGGTCGATCTCGCGTCGGTGCATGAGCAGCTTGCGCGGCCGCGTCGGGTCGTGGTTCGCGCGGTTCCCGTGGTCGTACGTCGCGATCTCGGCGCCGACGAGCCACGCTTCGCCGTCGCGCACCTCCGCGTATGCCTGGCCGAGCGTCGCGCGGCCTTCGCGCAGCGACTTCACCTCGGTTCCGGTCAGCACGATGCCCGCCTCCTGCCGGTCGAGCAGGTGGTAGTCGTGTCGCGCGCGTCTGTTGTCGACGATCAGCTTCTCGGCCACGCGGCCAGTGTAGGCCGCTAGGCGAGGAGGTCGATCGGCGTGCGCTGCGTCGGCGTGATGCCGGCGACGGGCTTGCCGCCGCGGCGCACGTCGACGTTCCACGGTGCGCCGAAGCGGATCCAGAGCTTCACCGGGCCGAATCGCAGCGTGCCGCCCTGGTGCAGCGTCGACTCGTATATCACGGGGCCCGTCGCACCACCGCGGCGAACCTGCACCCAGCAGTCGCCGGAGATGGCGCGGATGACGAGCGTCCGCAGGACGGGTTTCGGCGCGGGTGCGGAGACGACCCGCGCGGCCTTCACGACGTGGACGACGTGCCGCGGGGGCGGCGCGGCGTTCGCTGCGGGCGGCGTCGAGATCTTGTCGTTCGCCGTCCCGCTCCACGCGACGAAGACGCCGACGCTCGCGAGCGCGGCGATCACGAGGAAGAGCCGCATCGGTACCTGCCGACGGCGGCGCGGAAGCACGAGCGGGATCTCGTCGACAGGTTCCGGGAAGCGCTCCTCGAACTCGGCCACGAAGCGGTCGGCGTCGAGGCCGAGCGCGTTCGCGTAGGTACGCAGGAACGCGCGGGTGTACGTCCAGCCGGGAAGGAGCTCGAAGCGCTCCGACTCGAGCGCCTGCAGGTTGCGCTGCCGGATGCAGGTCAGCTCTTCGGCCGCGGCGAGATCGAGGCCCTGGGCCCGGCGGGCTGCGGCAAGGCTCTCGCCGATGTCGAACACGGCACCGCTAGTGTGCACGCAATTTGCGAGAAATCAAGGGGTCGCCGCCGGGGGCTAGCTCCACCTTTCCCTCCGAGCGCACGATCGACTCGACGCGGACGGCTATCCCGTCCCCGAGCCGGTAGCGACGGCCGCTTCGCCGCCCCTCGAGCGCCGTGCCGACCGCGTTCAGCTCGAAGAACTCGCCCGCGAGCTTCCGTGCCGGGAGGAAACCCTCGTACACGCCGCCGAAGCGGACGAAGAGGCCCGAGCCGATCATCCCCGTGATCTCGCCGTCGAACGGCTCGTCCCACCCGCGGCGGTGCAGGACGTCCTCGAGCAACCAGGCGAGGCAGATGTCGTCGGCGAGGTACTCGATCTCGGCGGCCTCGCGCTCGCGCGCCGATGTGTGCTCGGCGAGGCCGGCGAGTTCGTCTGGCGGCGGGTCGTCGCCCTGGCCGAGCTCGCGGAGGAGCGCGCGGTGCACGACGAGGTCCGGGTAGCGGCGGATCGGCGAGGTGAAGTGGCAGTACGCGCGGCTCGCGAGCCCCGAGTGGCCGAGGTTGCGCGGGTCGTAGCGGGCCTGCTTGAGCGCGCGGAGGACGAGTGCGGGGAACGCCTCGCGGCCGCGGCCGGACTGCGTCGCGTACTCGGTCACGCGGCGACTGATCTCGCCTGCGAGCTCCGCGGCTGCGGACGGGCTGAGCGTCTCGGGTGTCGGCGGCGTCGAAACCGCGAGGTCGGCGAGCTTCGCGAGGAGGAGCTCCACCGCTTGCGGGTCAGGCGGTTCGTGGACGCGGTAGAGCGCGTCGTGGTTCCGCGACGCGAGGAACGCGGCGACGTGCTCGTTCGCGAGGATCATCAGCTCCTCGACGAGCATGTGCGCGTGCGGCTCGCCCTCGAGCCACGCGTCGGAGACGCGGCCGCCCTCGAAGCTGAAGACGACCTCGGGCGTCGTGATCTGGAGTGCACCGCGCGCGAATCTGCCGCGGCGCAACTCGGTCGCGAGTTCGTCCGCGAGCGCGAGTTGCTCGACGATCTCCGGCGGTGCGTCGCGGCGTTGCGCCTCCGCGTAGGTGAGGCGCGCGCGCGAGTTGATGACGGAGCGGTAGAAGGTGGGCTCGCCGCGCGGCGGGATCTCGACGGTGACGGTGAGGCGGTCCTGGTACGGACGCAGGGAGCAGAGGTCGTCGGCGAGCTCGTGCGGGAGCATCGGCGCGACGAGGCCGGGGACGTAGGTCGAGAACGCGCGCGCGGCGGCGCCGTGGTCGAGCGGGCTGCCCGCGGGGACGAAGTACGAGACGTCGGCGATGTGCACCCACGCGCGGATGCCGTCAGGCTCGCGGCGGAAGGAGAGCGCGTCGTCGAAGTCCTTCGCGGTGTCGGGGTCGATCGTGAAGGTCGTGAGGGCGCGGAGGTCGGTGCGGCCTTCGGCGGCGGGGTCGGGCGGGGTGTGGGGCTCATGCGGTTCGCGAGCGCCGCGTTCCTCGAGGAGTCCCTCGAGGACGGCTTCGATCCGGTTGGCTGGGCCGAGGACGCGCTCGACGCGCGCGCGGCCGCGGCCGGTGCGGACGACGGCGAGGTCGCCAGGCCCGAGGTCGCGCGCACCACGGGTGTCGAGGACGATCGGGACGCCCGGCGTGAAGTACGGCTCGCCGGTGACGAGCTTGCCGCGCCGCCCCACCTCGACGACGAGCCGGCCCTCAGCTCGCGGCGCAGCGCCCACCGCCGGCGAGTGTACGCGGGCGGGGGTGGTGGGCGGTCCCATCCCTAGCCCCCACCCTCCCGAGGGGACCGGGCCGACGCTGCGCGGTCAGGCTACCGCGGAAGGTGTGACGAGTCTGTGCCGGCTCTGGAAAAAGACTGCGGCGATCAGACCTGCAGGAAGCGGCGCAGCGTCAGACCCGAGCCGACGGCGCCGAGTGCGAGGCCCATACCGAGCAGGATCAGCGCGTTCAGTGGGAACGACAGCGCGTGCACGGTCGGGTCACTCGACAGTGCGTCGTGCAGGATCGCAGGCAGCGCGATCTCCTTGCCGAGCACGAGGAAGAACACCGCGAGCAGCGCGCCACCGAGACCGCACAGCAGTCCCTCGACCATGAACGGTCCGCGCACGAACCAGTTCGTCGCGCCGACGAGCTTCATCACCTCGATCTCACGCCGCCGCGAGAAGATCGAGAGTCGAATCGTGTTCGCGATGAGAAGCGTCGACGCGATCAGCAGCACGGCGGTCGCGACGATGAAGATCCCGTCGATCCAGTGCGCGACCTGCAGGATGCGACTCGAGACCTTCTTGCCGTCGTCGACGTGCTGCACCCCCGGCGGCAACGGCCAGAGGCTCGCGGCGACCTTCGAGTTGTACTCCGCCTTCAGCGGCGTCACCTCGAGCGAGTCCGGCAGCGGGTTGTAGGGCAGGCTGCGCGTGAGCGTCGGGTAACGCTTCTTCATCTGCAGCAGCGCCTGCTCCTTCGAGATGAACTTGATGCCGCCCGGCCTCACGTCGGGGTTCGTCTGCAGGCGGTTGATGACCGCCTCTTCCTGCGCGCGCGTCGCCTGCGGCTTCGTCTTGAAGTCGACCTTCACGACGAGCTCGTGCTTCACGTGGTTCGACCACGAGACGACGTACGTGCCGAACGCGATGAAGAGGCCGAGCAGGAACATCCCGACCAGCACAGTCATCGTCGCTGCGAACGTCGTCGAGACGTTCGCAGCGAGGCTGCGCCACGCCTCCGAGACGAGCAGCCGCAATCTCATTCGCCCGTGTATCCCCCGCGGCGCTCGTCGCGCGCGAGCCGCCCGTCCTCGAGCTGGATCACCCGCTTGCGCATCTTGTCGACCATCTCGCGGTCGTGGGTCACCATCAGGATCGTCGTGCCGCTTCGGTTGATGCGGTACAGGAGCTGCATGATCCCCACCGACGTGTCGGGGTCGAGGTTCCCGGTGGGCTCGTCGCAGACGAGGAGCGGCGGGTGGTTGACGAACGCGCGCGCGATCGACACGCGCTGCTGCTCGCCGCCGGAGAGCTCGTCGGGGAGCGAGTTCATCTTGTGCGAGAGCCCGACCATCGCGAGCACTTCGGGCACCTTCTTCCGGATCGCGCTGCGCGCCTCGCCCTGCACCTTGAGCGCGTATGCGACGTTCTCGGCCGCCGTCCGGTTCGGGAGGAGCTTGAAGTCCTGGAAGACGCACCCGATGTTCCGGCGGAGCATCGGGACCTTCGACCGCTTGAGCCGGGCGAGGTCGCGGCCGCCGACGACGATCTTCCCGGAGGTCGCGTCGAGCTCCTTCAGAAGGAGGCGCACCAGGGTCGACTTGCCCGACCCGGAGGCGCCGACGATGAAGACGAACTCGCCCTTGTCGATGTGGAAGGTCACGTCCCGCAGGGCCACGACGTCCGGCTCGTAGACCTTCGTGACCGAGTCGAACACGATCATCGAGCCGCTCGACACCGGCCGCTCGGGCCGCGCCGGCGGCTCGATCAGGGCTGTCGCAGAACGGCTATGAGCTTCGTAGTCCGACACGGTTTGGGCGCCTACCCGGCGAGCCTGGTGCGGAGGAACCAGGGAATTGTAACGCAGTCGCTAGACGATTTTCCCGGCCGCGCGGGCCAGGAGGTACTCGTGGATGAAGGGGTCGAGGCCCCCGTCCAGCACCCCCTGGGTGTTTCCGGTCTCGTGGCCGGTGCGGTTGTCCTTGACGAGTTGGTAGGGATGGAGGACATAGCTCCTGATCGATTCTCCGCCGAACCCCGTGTCGGCGGCACCGCCTCTCTCCTTCGCCAGCATCGCCTCGCGCTCCTCCTCAGCCCGCTCGACGAGGCGGGCCTTGAGGACGCGCATGGCGGTCTGCTTGTTCGCCGACTGCGAACGCTCGTTCTGGATGGCGACGACGATGCCGGTCGGCAGGTGGGTGATCCGGACGGCGCTGTCCGTCTTGTTGACGTGCTGCCCGCCGGCACCCTGCGCACGGTAGGTGTCGATCTTCAGGTCGCCCTCGTCGATCTCGACGTCGGTGTCGTCCGGCAGGAGCGGGGCGACGATCACGGTGGCGAAGGCCGTGTGCCGGCGGTGGGCCTGGTCGAAGGGGCTCTGGCGGACGAGCCTGTGCTTCCCGCGCTCGGCCTTCAGGATCCCGTAGGCGTTCTCGCCGCCGATCGTGAAGGTCGCGCTCTTGAGGCCGGCCTCCTCCCCCGGGCTCGCCTCGAGAAGCTCGACCTTGAAGCCACGCTCGGCGGCCCAGCGCTCGTACATGCGGAGGAGCATCTCCGTCCAGTCCTGCGCGTCGGTCCCACCTGTGCCGGATTGGAGCGTGACGACGGCGTCGCCGGCGTCGTACTCGCCGTCGAACAGCGCAGCCTCCTGCAGCCGTGCGAGCTCGCGGCGGAGCGGGACGATGCTGCGCTCGATGTCGTCGGCGAGGTCGGGCTCGAGCTCGAAGAGCCCGGCGGCGTCCTCGAAGTCGGCGGTCAGCTGCCGGTAGAGCTCGAGGCGCTTCGAGACGCGGTTGTGCTCGGTCGAGATCTTCTGCGCGCGCTCCTGGTCGTCCCAGAAGCCCGCGGCGCTCATCTCGCCCTCTAGCTCGGCCTGGCGCTGCTCGAGTCGAGCCGGGTCAAAGGTAATCACGGACCCAGCCGAGCTGGGTCCTGATCTCCTCGAGCTGCTCCTGCAGCGTGCCGGCTTCCTCGACGGCCATGGCCCGATCGTAGCCGCAGCCCACCTGTGGACAACTCGTCACACGCTTGTGACGGCGGTTGCCGCCGGCCGTGGCCGTTTCGGACGGGCGTCCACACGCGGTGGAAAGCCGTCTCGCGTCCCCTGTGGAAAGTCCGTCACACTTCTGTCACGGCGGCTGCCGCCGGACATGTCCGTTACGGACGCGGCTAGGCGCCGTGGCAGCGCTTGTACTTCTTGCCCGAGCCGCACCAGCACGGGTCGTTGCGGCCGATGTTCTGGTCGGCTGACTTCACGACCGGGCGCGTCGCGACGGAGCCTCCGCCCCCCGCGACCGCCGCGGTGGCGGTGCTCCCGCTGCCGGCGGCGGCGATCGCGTCGGCGCCGGCGTAGCTCTGGTGCTCGTAGGTGACGTGGCCGTTGCCGCGGCCGTTCTGCTGCTGCTCGAGCTGCGCCGGGTCCGTTGCCTCGACCTGCGCGTGGAAGAGGTGCAGCACGACCTCCTCGCGGATCACGCGGTTCAGCTCCTGGAACATCAGATGCCCTTCGTTGCGGTACTCGACGAGCGGGTCCTTCTGTGCCATTCCGCGCAGGTGGATGCCCTCGCGCATGTAGTCCATGTTCTCGAGGTGCTCGCGCCAGCGCGTGTCGACGACCTGGAGAACGATGAAGCGCTCGAGGTCGCGCATCAGGCCCTCGTTGATCGCCTCGATCTTCGCCTCCTGCTCGGCGTAGACGTCGATGGCGTCGTCGAGGAACTCGTCGACCATCGCCTCGCGCTCGAGGCCCTCGAGCTCGTCGGGGGAGACGCCGGTTCCGTAGAGCTGCTCCATCGCGGCGACGAGCGCGTTGACATCGGCTTCGCCTTCGGCCTCTGCGGAGAGGTACTGGTCGACGAGGCTCTCGATCACCTCGGGCAGCCACTCCTCCTTGATCTGCTGCGACAGGTCGCCGCCCTCGAGCACGCGACGACGCTGCTCGTAGATCACCTTGCGCTGCACGTTCATGACGTCGTCGTACTTGAGGACGTTCTTGCGTGCGACGAAGTTCTGCTCCTCGACCTTCTTCTGCGCGTTCTCGATCTGGTTCGAGAGGATCTTCGCCTCCATCGGCTGGTCGTCCGGGAGCTTGAAGCGCTCCATGATGTTGAAGATCCTGTCGCCCGCGAACAGGCGCACGAGGTCGTCCTGGCCGGAGAGGTAGAAGCGCGTCTCGCCGGGGTCACCCTGGCGGCCCGAGCGGCCGCGAAGCTGGTTGTCGATGCGGCGCGATTCGTGCCGCTCGGTGCCGAGCACATACAGGCCGCCGAGGTTCCGCACCGTGTCGTCGATCTTGATGTCGACGCCGCGGCCCGCCATGTTCGTCGCGATCGTGACCGCGCCGACCTGGCCGGCGTCCTTGATGATCTCCGCCTCGCGCGCGTGCTCCTTCGCGTTCAGCACGTTGTGGGGGACGCCCTGGCGCTTCAGCAACTCGCTCAGGTACTCGGACGTCTCCACCGCGATCGTGCCGACGAGCACCGGCTGACCCTTCTCGTGGCGCTCCTTGATGTCACCGACGACCGCCTTGAACTTCGAGTCGGCGGTCTTGAAGATGAGGTCGTTCTTGTCCTGGCGCGCAACCGAGACGTTCGTCGGGATCGGGACGACATCCAGGCCGTAGATCTCGACGAACTCCTTCTCCTCGGTCTTCGCGGTACCGGTCATGCCGGCGAGCTTCTCGTAGAGGCGGAAGTAGTTCTGCAGCGTGATCGTCGCCAGGGTCTGGTGCTCCTCCTGGATCTGCACGCCCTCCTTCGCCTCGATCGCCTGGTGCAGGCCCTCCGACCAGCGGCGGCCCTCCATGATGCGACCCGTGAACTCGTCGACGATCTTCACCTCGCCGTCCTGCACGACGTAGTCGACGTCGCGCTTGTAGAGCGCCTCGGCCTTCAGAGCCTGGATGAGATGGTTGACGAGCTGCACGTTGCGGGGGTCGTAGAGGTTCTCGACCCGGAGGGCGCGCTCGACCTTCTCGATACCGGACTCGCCCGGCGCGATCGTCTTGTGCTTCTCGTCGTAGAGATAGTCGTACTCGCGCGCAAGAGCCTCGTCCTCGAGCTTCGTCCCCTTCGACTGCGTTCCGTTGAGACCGCGCACGACACGCGCGAAGTCGTAGTAGGTCTTCGCGGCGGTGGTCGGCTCGCCGGAGATGATGAGCGGGGTGCGCGCTTCGTCGATCAGGATCGAGTCGACCTCGTCGACGATCCCGAACGCGTGCCCGCGCTGGACGACCCCGTCCATCGAGACGGCCATGTTGTCGCGCAGGTAGTCGAAGCCGAACTCGGAGTTCGTCCCGTACGTGATGTCGGCCTCGTACGCGAGCTTGCGGAGCTGCGGGTCCATCATCGCTTCGATGAACGCGACGTTGAGCCCGAGGCGCTCGTACACGCCACGGTTCCACTCGGCGTCGCGCTTCGCGAGGTAGTCGTTGACGGTGACGAGGTGCACGCCCTGGCCGAGAGTGCGGCCGTCGTGGGTCGTCACCATCGGAAGCGCGTTGAGATACAGCGCGAGGCTCGCGACGAACGTCTTCCCCTCGCCGGTCTTCATCTCGGCGATGTCGCCCTCGTGGAGGACGATGCCGCCCATCATCTGCACGTCGAACATCCGCTGGTCGGACTCGCGGAGGCGCGCCTCGCGCACCGCTGCATAGGCCTCGAAGAGGAGGTTGTCGAGCTCCTCGCCGTTCGCAAGCCGCTCTCGGAACTCGATCGTCTTCGCGCGCAGCTGGTCGTCCGAGAGATTCCGGAACTCGGGCTCGAGCGTCGCGATGTAGCCGGCCTGTTCCTGCAGCCGCTTCATCCGGCGGCCTTCGCCGACCCGCAGTGCCTTCTCGAGTGCGCCGAGCTGGGGCATCGGGGACAGGGTACCGCCCGGACCGTTCCCGGCCCGCCGCCCGGCTAGAGCGGGTCGATCCTCACTTCCCACCGGTCGCCGGCGATTCGCCGCGCGCGGGCGACGTGGTCGGGGCGTTCCAGCGCGGGAATCGAGCCAAAGCTCGGCTCGCCGTCGACGAGGAGGCTGCGTGCGCCGTCGCGCACGGACAGCTCGAGCTCGTGGCCGGCGACGCCCGGAAGCGCCACGACCGTGATCGATCGCGCGGCGACCGCCCACAGCGTGCCGTGACGTCTGACGGCCTCCGCGCGGTACGGCGGGTCGAGCTCGCGCTCGACAGCGGCGGCGAGGGGCCCGACGTCCGCGCCGGGCGGGCCTTCTTCCGCCACGCGCTCGTCGCGCGAGAGTGCGACGAAGGTCGCGTGCCCCGCGTCCAGCTCCGGCACGTCGACCGTGGTCACGACGTCCCAGCGCCGTGGACGGGCGCTCCCGTGGACGCCGTCGATCTCCCAGCCCCGCGGCGGCGGGTCCTGCGCGGGTTCGCCGAGACCGATACCGCCCTCGCGCGCGAGGCGCACGTGCAACGGCTCGCCCCGACGGAAGAGGCTCACTCCTCGCTGTGGTGCTGCGCCCGGCGGCGCGGCTCTTCGTGGCGCTTCTCCTGGTAGCGCTTCACCTGCCGTTCGAGCTTCGCCGCGAGCTGGTCGATCGACGCGCGCATGTCGGGAGAGGCTTCGCGTGCACGGATCGTCGGGCCTTTGGTGAAGACGGTCGCCTCCGCGACGTGGCTCGCCGCGATCGAAGGGTTCCGCTCCTCGGACAGCTCGAGCTCGACCTGCGTCGGCTCCGCGAGCTGCTTCGCGAGGCGCGCGAGCTTCGTCTCCGCGTACTCCCTGATCGAGGGGCTGACGTCCACGTTCTTGCCCTTCACCTGAAGCCGCATGCCGCCTCCTCGATCGGGACCGTTCGAGCGACCTGGAGCCTAGCGAACGGCACGTGCGAAGGTGACGATGTGAACCGTGTGCGCCCCGGCCGCGCGCAGCGCACTCGCCGCGGCGGACGCCGTCGCACCCGACGTGTAGACGTCGTCGACGAGGACCGTCCGGGACGGTACGTTCGCCGCAGCGGCAAACGCACCGCGGACGTTGCGCCGACGCTCTGCGAGCGGTAGTCCCGTCTGACGCGCGACCACGCGGACGCGTGTGAGAAGCGACGCGCACGGCAGACCCCAGTGCGCGGCGAGTCCGACCGCGAGGTCATGCGCGGGGTGCCGGCCGCGCCTCAGGCTGCGATCGCCGTCGGGCGGGATATAGGTGATGACGTCTGCCGCCGGCGGAGGGACGAACTCCGCGACGAGATCGGCGGCGGTGGCCGCAAAGCGGACCCCGTGCTCCTTCCAGGCGCGCATGAGCGGCCGGGCAGGGCCTCGGTATGCGACCGCGGCACGCGCGGACGCGAACGCAAGCCGTCTGCCCGCGCATTCCACGCACCGGTTGACGGGCCATGCCGTAGGTGCACCGCACCGGTCGCAGCACGGCACCCCGATTCGGTCGAGGGAGCGGGCACATGAGCCGCACAAGAGCGCACCGGGCGCGCGACACGAGACGCAGCG
Organism: Actinomycetota bacterium; assembly: GCA_019237315.1. GTDB lineage: Bacteria > Actinomycetota > Thermoleophilia > Gaiellales > Gaiellaceae > PALSA-600. The sequence goes on along the minus strand of JAFAHG010000279.1, from coordinate 2,117 downwards.
GGTCGGGAGGATGAGCTCGAGCGGCCACTCACCGCACGGTAGGGCGAAAGGTGTGGCGTGTCTGTGCCGGCTCTGTGCCGAATGTGTGCCGAGTTGTCCCCAGATCAGACGGAGACGACTGCCCCGACGAGCGAATCCGCATACGGCGGCGTATGCGCGCCGTGCTCGGTGACGATCGCGCGGATCAGCGCCGCAGGCGTCACGTCGAAAGCCGGGTTGCGCGCCGCGAAGCGCGGGGTCACCTCGGCCGGGTCGCGCTCCTCGATGGGGATGCCCGCGCCGCTCGTCGTCGAGTGGTCGACGGTCGAGCTCGGCGCCACGACGTAGAAGGGGATGTCGTGATGCGCGGCGAGCACGGCCAGCGAATACGTACCGATCTTGTTCGCGGTGTCGCCGTTCGCGGCGATCCGGTCCGCGCCGGTCAGAACCGCATCGACCTCACCGGACGCCATCAGCGACGCGGCTGCCGAATCCGCGATGACCGCGTGCGGCACGCCTGCCGTCTCGAGCTCCCATGCTGTCAGGCGGGCGCCCTGCAGCAGCGGCCGGGTCTCGTCGACCCAGACGTGCTCTACGAGCCCCGCCTCCCACGCCGACAGGATCGCGCCCACCGCGCTCCCGTAGCCGCCGGTTGCGAGGCCGCCCGCGTTGCAGTGTGTGAGCGCGCGCGTGTTCGGCGCGAGGAGCGACGCTGCGTGCGCCGACATCGCGCGGCAGCGCGCGACCTCCGCGTCGTGGATGGCGCGCGCGTGCGCCGGCGAAGGGTCGCGCCGCATCTCGTCGAGCGCCCAGCCGAGGTTGACCGCAGTCGGCCGCGAGGTGCGGAGGACGTGCTCCGCCGCGTCCATGTCCTCTCCGCGCACAGCCGCCAGCGCGTAACCGTACGCCGCCGCGATGCCGATCGCCGGGGCGCCGCGCACGACCATCGTCCTGATCGCGTCGGCAACCTCGGCGGCCGTGCGACATTCGACCTCGATCTCCTCGAGCGGCAGACGCCGCTGGTCGAGAAAGACGACGCGGTCGTCTTCGAGCCTGAGGATGCGCTCAGGCGCTAACAAGGCGCACGGACACGTGCGTCGGCAGCGGCCTGTGCAACGCGCTGCGCCCGATCTCGAGCAAGCGGTACGTCGGGAACAGCGCGGAACACTCCGTGCGCCCCTTCGCGAGCGGATACTTCTTGAGCACGACGAGAAGCGAGGAGCTCTGCTGCGTGATAGAGGCGACGCTGATGCGCGGATCCGCGCATCCGAACTCCCCGAGCACGGCGACGATCGTCGTCTTCTGGAAGTTCACCGTCCAGACGCGCGCCTTCGCGCCCGGGATGCGGGCGGCAAAGCTCGCCGCTTGCCCGCGCGAATAGGCGACGTACCCGACGGGCGCGCCGACGGAGCCCGTTCCGGTTCCGCGCGAGAGCTCGCTCCAGACGATCGCGGCTCCGGCCGGGATCGCGGACGTGAGGGCGGCGACGAGCGCCGCCGCGACGATCAGGTGCCTTCGTCCCACGACGCGAGGTACTTGGCCTGTTCTTCCGTCAGCTGGTCGATCGTCACGCCCATCGTCTCGAGCTTCAGCCGCGCGATCTCCTCGTCGATCTCGCGCGGTACCGGGTACACCTTGCGCTCCAGCGAGGCCGCATGGTGCACGGCGTACTCGGTCGAGAGGGCCTGGTTCGCGAACGACATGTCCATGACGATCGCGGGGTGGCCCTCGGCGGCCGAGATGTTGACGAGGCGGCCGTCGGCCAGGAGATACAGGCGACGCCCGTCGGCGAGCGTGAACTCCTCGACGAACTGCCGCGCCTCGCGCGTCTCGACAGCGAGCGACCGCAGCGCGCCGATCTCGATCTCGACGTTGAAGTGACCCGTGTTGCAGAGGATCGCGCCGTCCTTCATCACCTCGAGGTGTTCGCGGGCGATGACGTGCTTGTCGCCGGTCGCGGTGCAGAAGACGTCACCGATGCGTGCCGCGTCGGCCATCGACATCACCTCGTACCCGTCCATCAAAGCCTCGAGGGCCCGCATCGGGTCGACCTCGGTGACGATGACGTGCGCGCCCATTCCGCGTGCACGCATCGCGACACCGCGTCCCGTCCAGCCGTACCCCGCGACGACGAAGCG
>JAFAHG010000183.1 GCA_019237315.1 Actinomycetota bacterium | reverse complement strand
CAGCGAGCAGACGTTCAACGGCTCGTAGCTGGCGTTCAGGACCAGTACCTGCTGCACGCTGCCCGAAATGTAGCCCAAGCGGCGGCGACAGCGAGAACCCCGGCAGGCCCTATGCTCGAAGGCCGTGGAGCTGAGCAACTCTCAGATCGACCGAGCAGGAGAGCGAATCCGGGAAACCGTTCGCGCCGGCGAGTCTCCCCGGCAAGATGACCTTGAGGTCATGGAGCAATTCAGGCAGCGATACGTCCCAATCACCTTCAGTCTTCACAAGCTGCTCACGGGGGTTATGGAACAGAACTGGATTGCAGGGAACCCTCGCGCTTGAGATGCGCGAGGGCCACTTCCTCGACGTCGCCTCACGCCCGAAGACGACAGAATCGATCGTCGCGAAGCTTTGCCGTAGCACCACGCGCTTGACGTTGATGCAGGACATCGCCGGTGCACGGATTGTGGTGCCGAGCCTCGGAATCCAGGACGGCGTTTTGGAACAACTGGTGACTTCGTACCCTGAGGACGGCGGAGCTGGTGTGCGAATAAAGGACACCCGTCAAGACGGCGACGAGCTCGGGTACCGTGCGATCCACCTCGTCGCTGATCTCGCGGGTATGCCGGCGGAGATTCAGATCCGCACGGCGTTCCAGCAGCTCTGGGCGCAGACGGTCGAGGACATCGACCGACAACTCGGCTCGGACCTGAAGCACGGGGTTGGTCCTCGGAGGCTTCAGGAGTGGCTTGTAGAATTGGGTGGCGCACTCCGGACATTCGACGTCGAGGAGCGATTCGACGAGGACGAGCTACCCTCGTTGCCAGAGGAAATCCTGGGATGAGCCTCTTCCTACTTACCTTTCACCGTGGCGAACGCGAGGAACCGATCCTCGAACGATTCGATGACCCCGACTTGGCCATGAAGGCCTTCGGCGCCGCGGAACGACTTCACCGCGAGCGAGGCGATGGTTACGGCGTCGTTCTCTTGATCGCGGAAGACGAGGAGGCGCTCCGCCGGACGCACACGCATTACTTCGAGGGCGTCGAAGAAATGCTCGGCGCATTCTCGCGTTAGCCGGGGCTAGCGCCCCATGGCCCGTTCGACCGCCTCCTGCTCCTCCGGGGAGAGGGCGACCGAGGCCTTCCCGCGGTCGAGCTCCTTCATGTAGATCCGGGCGTAGTCGCGGCCCTGGATGGCCGTGATGACGACGCCGCTGCGGGCCCCGTCGAGGAGCGCGAGCGAGGCGGACTGGTGCCCGCCGGTGTCCTCGTAGGCGTCGTAGCGGACGATCGCGGTGTTCGACATCGCGCCGTCGACGCGGCGGTCGACCCGCGCGAGCGACGCCGCGACCTCGTCCACGGCGCGGTGCAGGTCGTCGATCCGCGCCTGCAGCGAGATCGAGAACTCGACGAGGTCCCTCCGTCCGCCGGCGACGATCACCTTCTGCGCCTCGCGCACGCGACGCACCTTGGTCCAGGCCACGTAGGCGAGTGCGAGCGCCGCGAGGCCGCCCGCACAGCCTGCGACGCCGATCGCCGCAGCTGTGGTGGCGGACAAATGCATGCGGCAGTTCTACCCGGGCAGCGAGAAGATCACCGGGTACTGCGCGGAGTTGTTCGAGACGTTCGCCTCGCACGGCACCGGCTTGACGTCGACCTTCACGGTCGTCTGCGTCGCGAACGGAACCTGCCCGAGCCCCGTGAACGTGACGTCCTTCGATTCGCCCGGGTTGATCGACTGGATCGAGACGGTCTTCGCGATCGGGGCCGAGCCCTTCTCGATGGTGAGCGTCACCGGGATGTTCGCCTCGAGGAAGTTGCCCGAGTCCTGCACCGTGACGGTGAACGCGAGGTCGGTCGACGCGGTGACGGTGTTCAACGAGCCGGTCGAGAGCGTCGAGCCTGCGGGCAGCGCCTTCACCCCGACGATGTTCGTCCCGTGCAACCCCGAGCACTTGCCGCCGCCGGTCGACGCGCCGCGGAGCCGTTCGAGCACGAGCGCCATCGAGTGCGGCGTGACGAGGTCGCTCGTCGCGACGTGCGACTCCGGCGGGCTGACGCCGGTGACACCCTGGTTCTTCATCACCTGCGTGGTCAGAGAGACGAAGAAGTCGTCCCAGACGACGTCGCTCGCAAGCAGCCGGTCGGCCTGCTCCGCGAGCAGGGTCGCGTCGCTCGACGTGTTCTTCGAGTTCGCCGTGCGCTCGAAGGTCGTCGCGAGACCGTCGATCCCGTTCACGCGCAGCTGCAGCGCTTCGACGAGGTACGCGTTTTCGGGGCGCAGCGGCCCGGGCGGGACGAGGTTCTGCGCGGCCTGGACGTTCTGACGCTCGGTGGCGGCGATGCCACGCAGCTTCGTGACGACGTCGGTGACCTTCAGGCCGGTGAGCGCGTTCGCGACCTGCGTGCCGTCGGTCGTCGAGGTGTGCGCGATCGTGTCGACCTTCGACATGTAGCTCGCGTAGGCGCTCTGCTTCGACGAGCCGCACGAGTTGATGAGCAGCGCGAAGACGAGGATGAGGGCGATGACCACGACGACGAGCGTGCCGAGCCGCAGGAGGGGCGTGGTCCCGCGCGGAGGGCCCATCGGCGGGCGCTCCCGGCGGGGGGGACGCGGAATCCGCATTCGCGACGGCCCCGGCGCCTCGCCCGTCGCGGGCTCGTCGTCGAAGAAGTCGAACTCGATGTCGTCGTCGGGCGGGTCCATGCCAGGCCGAATCTACCGCGTTCTTCGGGAGGTAAAGGAAATCTCCTGGCCGTGAAGTAACACCCCTCCGTGGGTACGCCTGCGCTCGAACGCCAGCTGATCCTCGGCCGCTACCGCCCGCTGCGGCCGCTCGGGTCGGGCGGGATGGGCCAGGTCTGGCTCGCCTGCGACGAGCAGACCGGACTCGACGTCGCGCTGAAGATCGTCGGCCGTGAAGGAAAGGCCGCGGCACGCGCCGAGCGCGAGGCGCGCGCGGCGGCCGCGCTTCGCCACCCGCGCTGCCAGCGCATCTACGCGCTCGCGCGCGACGCCGGCCACGTCTACATCGCCTACGAGTACATCCCCGGCAAGACGATGCGCCAGGCGCTCGGCGCGGGTGAGCTCGACGACCGCGCAGCCGTCGAGGTGGCGGCGCAGGTGCTCGAGGCGCTCGCGCACGCGCACGGCCGCGGGATCGTGCACCGCGACGTGAAGCCGTCGAACGTGCTGCTCGCGGAGTCGGGGGCGATCGACGTGCGGCTGCTCGACTTCGGACTCGCACAGATGGCGGAGTTCGACACCCTGACCGCGATGGGCGACGTCCCGGGGACGCTCGGGTACATCTCGCCGGAGCGATTGCTCGGCAAGCCTGCGACGGACGCCGCGGACATCTGGTCGGTCGGCGTGATGCTGTGGGAGTCGCTGGCGGGTCACCATCCGTTTCGCGACGGCGGCGTGAAGGAGACCTCGCGCAGGATCCAGACGGGGCCGCCGCCGCTCGGCGAGCTCCGACCCGATCTGCCGCGGGAGCTCTGCGAGGTCGTCGCATCCGCGCTCTGGCTGAACCCGGCGCGGCGCCCCGCGGCGGGACGCCTCGCCGTCGACCTGCGCGGAGCGCTGCGCCCGAAGCGGCGCGGCCGCGGCGGCGGCGCGCGAAAGGAATCGGCGCCGAAGGCCGCGACGACGATCGGCGTTGCCTCGCTTGCCGAGCGGGCGCTCCCCGCGGTCGGCTGCGCGGTCGCGGCGGGCTGGGTCGCCGAACGTCTCTCCTTCTACCCTGCGCACTGGCCGATCGGGATCGCCGGGCTCGCAGGGGTGCTCGCGCTCGCGGCGCCGCGCGTCGGGCTCGCGTTCGCGCTCACCTCGGCGTTCTTTCCGCTGGCGAACATCTCGCTCGGGCTCGGCGCCGTGTACGCCGCCGTCGCGGCGGCGTGGCTCGCACTCGGCTGGAACGACACGCGTGGCAGCCTGCTCGCGCTCGCGGGACCGCTCCTCGCACCGGTCGGCGGCCTGGGCCTCGTCCCGCTCGCAGTGCAGCCCGCGCGCGGCGCCGTGCGGCGCGCCGTGCAGGCGGGTTGCGCCGTGCTCCTCGCAGCCGTCGTCGCCGGCCTCGACCACAGGCGGTTGCCGTTCGACCACGCGGCCGCTCCGCTCGGGCTCGGCATCGAGGGCTCGCGGCGCCCCACGGCGGTCGCGTACGCACTCTGGCGGACGCTCGTCGACCACCCGGCGCTCCTCGGGGAGACGGCCGTGGTGGCTGTCGCCGCCGCCGGCCTGTCGCGAGTCCGCGGCCGCGGCCCGTGGCATGCCGCCGTGTTCGCGGCTGCCTTCCTCGTCGCGGCGGTCGCCGTGGCGCCAAGCGTCTCGGTCGTCCCGCTCGTCCTGGCGGCGTGGGTGACGGCGGCGGCTCTGGCGCTCGAACCCCGGCATTAGACTGACCCTCCGGGGTACACCCCGCCCTATGACGGTGCTCCGGTCGATCGAATCGAAGCTCGAGTCCCTCTTCGAGGGCGTGTTCGGGCGCGCCTTCCGGGCGAACGTCCAGCCCGTCGAGCTCGCGCGCAAGCTGGTCAAGGAGATGGACGAACACCGCAACGTCTCGGTGTCGCGCGTCTACGTGCCGAACGAATACACCGTGTACCTCTCGGCGGCCGACCGCGCGCAGTTCGAGGGCTACGAGGACTCGCTGCGCGACGAGCTGCAGGAGTACCTCGCAGGACATGCGCGCCGAGAGAACTACGTCCTCCTCTCGTCCCCGCGCGTCAAGTTCGAGTCCGACGACGACCTCGACGTCGGCATGTTCGGGATCGCGACGCGCCTCGCGCACAGCTCGCGGCCCAAGCAGCAGCCGGACGCGCCTGCGGCCCAGGCCGAGCCGGGCGCGACGATGATCTACGACGCGAGCGTCCTGAACGAGGCGGCCGCCGCCGCCGCGACGCTTTCGTTCGCCGGCCGTTCGCACGAGATCCAGGGCGAGCGGGCGGTGCTCGGCCGCTCGAAGGACGCGGACATCCAGGTCGCCGACCCGAACGTGTCCCGGCGCCACGCCGAGATCCGCCGCGAGGGCGAGGCGTGGGTGCTCGTCGACCTCGACTCGACAAACGGCATCGACGTCGGCGGCCGGCGCCTGCGCCGGCTCGACCTGCAGGACGGCACGCGGTTCGTGCTCGGGTCGACGGAGTTCTTCTTCTCGGAGGAGCGCCGGTGACGCTCGCCTCGGCGCAGGTCGAGTCGACGCTCCTCGCACTCAAGATCGCCTTTCTCGTCCTGCTCTACCTGTTCATCTGGAGGATCGTCCGTTCCGCGTCGCGCGACCTGCGCCTGCCGCAGGAGTCGATGATCCTGCGGCCGCACCAGGTCGCCGGACTGCTTCCGCAGCCGCCGGCACCCGAGCTCGGCCGGCTCGTCGTCACGGCGAGCCCCGCGCTCGAGGAGGGCGAGATCTTCGTCCTCGACGCCGCGCCCATCTCGATCGGCCGCGGCGCCGTCAACGACATCCCGATCGCGTCCGACGAGTACGCATCGTCGCGCCATGCGCGCTTCGAGCCGCGTCGCGACGGCGTGTACGTCGAGGACGTCGGCTCGACGAACGGCACGTTCGTCAACGGCGTCCGCGTCACGCGCGAGCGGCGCCTCTCGCCGGGCGACCTGATCCGCATCGGCGAGACCGACCTGAGGTTCGAGCCGTGAGTGTGGGGCGGAGCTTCGGCGAGACGAACCCCGGCCGCAAGCGGCGGCGGAACGAGGACTCGTTCGTCTGCGAGCCGCCGCTCTTCGCGGTCGCCGACGGCATGGGCGGCGCGCAGGCGGGCGAGATCGCGTCGTCACTCGCCGCATCGGCGGTCTCGAACGGGCTGAACGGCCGCGAGGTCGCGCCCGACGAGGCGGAGAACCTCGTCGTCCGCCTGATCCAGGACGCGAACCGCAGCGTGCACGACCGCGCGACGAGCGACGCGGCGGCATCGGGCATGGGCACGACGCTCACCGTCGCGCTCGCGCGCCGTGACGACGTCGTCGCGATCGGCCACGTCGGCGACTCGCGCGCGTACCTCCTCCGGGGCGGGCAGCTCGAGCAGCTCACGGACGACCACTCCCTCGTCGCGGAGCTCGTGCGCCGCGGCGAGCTCTCCCCCCAGGAAGCGGAGGTCCATCCGCAGCGCTCGGTGATCACCCGCGCGCTCGGGACCGATCCCGACGTCGACGTCGACGTCTTCTCGGTCGAGGCCCGGAGCGGCGACATCTTCCTGCTCTGCTCCGACGGCCTCTCCACGATGGTCGACGCGGATTCGATCGCGGAGCTCGTCGAGCGGAATCGCGGCAGCCTCCAGGCGGCGACGCGGGCGCTGATCAAGGCTGCGAACGACGGCGGCGGCGAAGACAACATCACCGCCGTCCTCTTCGAGATCGACGGCCGGGCCGTCGAGGAGGAGCCGACAAGGGAGTCGGCACTCGAGGACGACACGCTGCACGGGGAGACGCGGGCCCTGCCGGAGCCCGTAGCCGGCTCCGCCGACGGCGAGGACGAGGGCGACACCGTGATCGTCTCCGCAAACGAGCTGCAGGCTGCGCTCGCGGAGCAGGAGGGCGAGGCCGCGGTGGTGGCGGAGCCCGAGCAACAACCGGTGCCGTTCGGGCGGCTCGTGCTCGCGACACTCGTGATCATCGCGCTCGCGGCGCTCGTCGTCGTCCTCGCCGTCTGGGGGTTGGCGCGCTGACTCGCCTTCGGCTCGCAGCCGCGAGGGAAACCATGTTTCCCTCGCGTACTCCCTTCTTTCAGGTGCGCCTCGACGCGCGCCGCGCGCATGTCACGGCGCCCGCCGAGGATTGCACGAGGGGAAACCTCCCGGTTTCCCCCTTTCCCTTCCACACTGGCGAACCGGAGGTTCGCCAGTGACCGCTCGCAACAGAGAGCTCGCGTACCTCATCGTCGTCGGGGCCCTCACGGGGCTCGGCTTCGCCAGCGTGTACATCGCGCGCCAGTCGCAGGTCTCGTGGGGCTCGCTGTCGTACGCCGCGCTCTTTGTCGGCCTCTACCTCGTCGCGCACGTGATCGCACGCGTCGCCGTACCGAACGCGGACCCGTACCTGCTGCCGATGGCCGGGCTCCTGACCGCGGTCGGGATCACCGAGATCTACCGCCTCGGCCCATCGGATGCGTTCAAGCAGGGCCTCTGGATCATCGTCGCCGTCGCGGTGTTCGCCGGCGCGGTGCTCGGCCTGCGGCGCGACTACCGCGTGCTCGAGCAGTACAAGTACCTCTTCGGCGTCGGCGCGATCCTGCTGCTCTTCCTGCCGCGCGTGCCGGGACTCGGCCTCACCGTCAACGGCGCGCGCCTGTGGGTGCACGCGGGCCCGTTCCAGTTCCAGCCGGGCGAGCTCGCGAAGATCTTCCTGATCGTCTTCCTCGCCGCGTACCTGCGCGAGAAGCGCGAGGTGCTCGCGCAGGGAAGGCCGAAGGACCTCGGTCCGCTCCTCCTCATCTGGGGCGGCGCGATGCTCGTCCTCGCTACGACGAACGACCTCGGCTCGGCGTTCCTGTACTACGGGATCTTCCTCGCGATGCTCTACATCGCGACGGCACGCCTGTCGTACGTCGTCGTCGGCGTGTTCCTGTTCCTCGCGGGCGGCGCGTTCGCGGAGTCGAAGATCGCGCACGTCCACGAGCGCGTCGTCATCTGGCTCCAGCCGTGGACGACGACGAAGGTCTACTGCCCGCTCACCGGCACGATGGCGCTCCGGCAGGACTGCCAGAGCTACCAGCTCGTCAAGTCGCTCTACTCGATCGGCAGCGGCGGCTTCGGCGGCGCAGGCCTCGGCAAGGGCACGTTCACGACCGCGACCGGGCAGCAGCTCATCCCCTACGTGAACACCGACTTCATCTACTCCGCGCTCGCGCAAGAGCTCGGGCTGATCGGCGCCTCCGCGCTGCTGCTCGTGTTCATGCTCTTCGTCGCGCGCGGGATGAAGATCGCGCTGCAGGCCGAGGACGGGTTCTCGAAGCTGCTCGCCGCCGGGCTCACGTTCGGCTTCGCGCTGCAGACGTTCATCATCGTCGGCGGCGTCCTCCGGCTGATCCCGGTGACGGGCATCACGCTGCCGTTCGTCTCGTACGGCGGCTCGTCCGTCGTCGCGAACTTCCTCGTCCTCGCGGGCCTGATGCTCGTGTCCAACCGCGCCAACTCCCAGACATGAACCGTCAGATCTCCGCCGTCGCGATCGCAAGCCTCGTCCTCCTCACGTCGCTGATCGTCGGGACCACGTACTGGCAGACGTGGGCCGAGGGCGGACTCGCAGCGCGGGAGGACAATTCGATCCAGCGCGTCGCGCAGTTCGAGATCCGGCGCGGGAAGATCTACGCGTCCGACGGCAAGACCCTGCTCGCGGCGAACATCCGCCGCCGCGTCAACGGCCAGACGCTCTACTTCCGCACCTATCCGACACACGGCTTCGCCTCGCAGGCCGTCGGCTACTCGACGGAGTCGCGTTCGCGCGCGGGGCTCGAGCAAGAGGAGAACGCGTTCCTCACGGCGTCGAACGCTGACCTCGGGACGTTCTTCTCGACCCTCGGCGACAAGCTGAAGGGCACGACGATCACCGGCAACAACATCATCCTCAACCTGAACGTGCGCGCGCAGAACGTCGCGCAGAGCCTCCTGCGCGGCAAGTGCGGCGCGGCCGTCTTCCTCAATCCGACGACGGGCGCGATCTACGTGATGGCGTCGTCGCCCACGTACGACCCGAACCTGATGGAGGAGGCGAACGGCTACGCGAAGATCCAGGCGACGAAGGCGCAGTGCCGGCCGTCCGCGCCGCTCCTCAACCGTGCGACGCAGGGTCTCTACCCGCCGGGGTCGACGTTCAAGACGATCACCGCCGCCGCGGCGCTCGACGACAAGATCTTCACGCCGAGCTCGAACTTCTACGACCCGGGTTACTGCACCGAATACGGCAAGCACGTGTCGAACGCGCTCGACCAGTCCGGCGGCGCGGAGGCGTTCGGGAACATCAGCCTCTTCGACGCGTACGTGCACTCCGTCAACGCCGTCTACTGCCAGATCGGCCAGAAGCTCGGCGTGAAGCGCATCCTCGACGAGGCGAAGAAGTTCGGCTTCTACTCGCTGCCGCCGCTCGAGACACCGACGGACGCGCGGGCGGCTTCGGGCCTCTATTTCCACAACAGCCTCTGGAACCCGAAGCACCCGGAGACCGACGTCGACGTCGGCCGGCTCGCGTTCGGACAGGAGCGGATGCTCGTGACGCCGCTTCAGATGGCGATGGTCGCGGCGACGATCGCGAACGGCGGCGCCGAGATGGAGCCGCAGCTCGTCAAGGAGGTCGTCTCCCCGTCCGGTCACGTCGTCCAGGCATCGCAGCCGCACCGGCTGCGCTACTCGACGACGCCGCAGACGGCCGCGGACATCCGCGACATGATGGTCGGCGTCGTCCAGCGGGGCACGGGCACCGCGGCGCAGATCCCGGGCATCACCGTCGCCGGGAAGACGGGGACGGCGGAGACCGGCGCCAACAAGGTCTACGACGCGTGGTTCATCTGCTTCGCACCCGCCGACCACCCGGTCGTCGCGGGCGCGGTGCTCGTCGAGAGCCAGCTGAACGGCTTCGGCGGGGCGGTCGCCGCGCCGATCGCCAAGGCGATCATGCAGGCGATTCTCCCGGCCGCGTCGAAAGCGAAGACGTAGAAGTATGGCCATCACCGACACGCTCCTGAATCGCGTCTTCGACGGCCGCTACCTCGTCGAGCGCAAGCTCGGCTCCGGCGGGATGGCCGATGTCTACCTCGCCGAGGACCAGGAGCTCGGTCGCAACGTCGCGCTCAAGATGCTGAACGAGCGGCACGCCGCCGACGAGCAGTTCGTCGAGCGCTTCCGCCGCGAGGCGCAGAGCGCCGCCGGCCTGAACCACCCGAACATCGTCTCGATCTTCGACCGCGGCCAGGCGGAGGGCACCTACTACATCGCGATGGAGTACCTCGACGGGCGGACGCTCAAGGAGCTGATCACGTCCAAGGGCCCGACGCCGATTCCGATCGCCGTCGACTACGCGCGCCAGATCCTGAGCGCGGTCGGCTACTCGCACCGCAAGGGGATCGTCCACCGCGACATCAAGCCGCACAACGTCGTCGTCGGTCCCGACGGGCGCCTCAAGGTGACGGACTTCGGCATCGCCCGCTCGGGCACGTCGCAGATGACGGAGGCGGGCTCGATCGTCGGTACCGCGCAATACCTGTCCCCCGAGCAGGCGCGCGGCGCCTCGGTCGACGCGCGGTCCGACCTCTACTCGCTCGGGATCGTGCTCTACGAGATGCTGACCGGCCAGGTGCCGTTCACCGGCGACGCGCCGGTCGAGATCGCGATGAAGCACCTGCAGACGACGCCGGTCCCGCCGTCGGAGCTCCGCCACGACGTGCCGCACGAGCTCGACGCGGTCGTGATGCGCGCGATCGCGAAGGACCCGGAGCAGCGCTACCAGACGGCGGAGGAGATGGACGCGGACCTCGCGCGCGTCGCGCGCGGTGTCGCCGTGTCGCCGCGGACGGAGGAGGCGCTGACGCAGATCCTCTCGGGTGTCGGCGCCGCAGCACCGACGATGGTCGCGCGGCCCGGACGGGTCGCGACGCCGCCTCCCGCGCCGCCGGTGTACCGGCCGCCCGCGCCGTACTACGGCTACCAGGAGCCGCCGCGCCGGCGCTCGCCGTGGCCGTGGCTGCTCGCGCTGCTTGCGATCGTCATCGCCGCGGGTGCGGGCTACCTGCTCTACCACAAGATCCAGAAGCAGCTGAACCAGAACAAGCCCATCGACGTCGTCGACGTCGGGCTGCTGCGCGGCGACCTCGCGGCGCAGAAGCTCCAGGCCGAGGGGTTCAAGGTGAACGTGAAGCTCTCGCCCGACGCGAACGTGCCGAAGAACGAGGTCATCTCGCAGGATCCCGCGGCGGGCCAGCCGGAGCCGAAGGGGAGCATCGTCACGATCACCGTCTCGACCGGAAAGCCGAAGGTGAGCGTGCCCGCGGTGAAGGGCTTCACGCTCACGCAGGCGATCTCGACGCTCGCGAACGCGCAGCTGAGGAGCAAGCCGGTCGCCGTCTACTCCCTCCTGCCGGCGAACACGATCACGGGCCAGGCACCGAAGGCCGGCGCGATGGTCGTCACCGGAACGGTCGTGCACGTGAACTACTCGCGCGGGCCGCAGCCGATCTCGGTGCCGAACGTCGTCGGCGATCCGTTCGCGAACGCGGTGAGTGCGCTTCAGGGCGCGGGCTTCGTCGTCGCGCGGACGGACATCGACTCCCAGCAGCCGAAGGGCCAGGTCGTCGCCCAGGATCCGATCGCCGGCTCGAACGGGCCCAAGGGGTCGAAGATCACGCTCTCCGTCTCGAAGGGCCCGTCGCTCTCGCAGGTGCCTGACGTGACCGGCCAGACCGAGGCCGACGCGAAGACGCTGCTCGCCGGTGCCGGCTACAAGACGCAGCCGACGACCCAGCCGGTCACTGACCCGAGTGAGGACGGGCTCGTCATCGCCCAGGATCCGGTCGGCGGCGCGCAGGCGAAGAACGGCACGACCGTGACGATCACCGTCGGCCAGCTCGTCCAGCAGGCGACGACGACCACCACCACGACGACGCCGACCACCACCACGCCGACGACGACCACGTCGCCGGGCGGCACCACCACCACCACGACGACGACGACAACGCCGGCGTCGCCCTGATGCCGCGGCGGGTCGCCGTCATCGCCGGCGGCCGGTCGAGCGAGCACGAGATCTCGCTCGCGTCCGCCCGCAGCGTCGCGGACGCGCTCGCAGGCGCCGGGTTCGACGTGGCGACGATCGCGATCGACCGTGACGGGCGCTGGGCGCTCGGGCCGGCGCGCGCGGAGCTCGACAGGCCGAAGGGAGAAGCGCTTGCGCTCCTGCCCGACCGCTCGGTCGCGGAGACGCTCGGCTCGGTGGAGGTCGTGTTCCCCGTGCTCCACGGGCCGCACGGCGAGGACGGAACCGTGCAGGGGCTCCTCGAGCTCGCGGGCGTCCCGTACGTCGGCGCCGGCGTCGTCGCCTCCGCGCTCTGCATGGACAAGGACCTCTTCAAGTCGGTGCTACGCGACCACGGGATCCCGGTGACGCGCAACATCACTCTGCGCGCGGGCGACGCGACCGCGAACCCGTTCGGCTATCCCGTTTTCGTGAAGCCGGCACGTCTCGGGTCGTCGGTCGGCATCAGCAAGGCGCACGACGAGGCGGAGCTGACGGCCGCGGTCGCCCTCGCGTTCGAGCACGACGAGAAGGTGCTCGTCGAGGAGTTCGTCCCGGGCATGGAGGTCGAGCTCGGCGTGCTCGGGAACCGCGATCCGGTCGCGTCGCCTCCGGGCGAGATCGTGGTCGCGAACAACGAGTGGTACGACTACGAGGCGAAGTACGCCGAGGGCGAGATGGACCTGGTCGTCCCTGCGCGGATCTCACCCGAGCAGACTGCCCACGCACAGGAGCTCGCCGTGCGCACGTTCGTGGCCACGGAGTGCGAGGGGATGGCGCGCGTCGACATGTTCGTGCGCGACGACGGCGAGGTGCTCGTCAACGAGCTGAACACGATCCCCGGCTTCACCGCGACGAGCGTCTACGCGAAGCTCTTCGCCGCGTCCGGCGTGACGTACCCGCAGCTCCTCGAGCGGCTGATCGAGCTGGCCCTCGAGCGGCACGAGCGGCGCCGCGGCCTGCGTTACTGACTCGCGGTCACCTCGTTCACGTGGACCTGCGGGTTGCTCCCGCGGTTCGTGATCCAGAGGACGTAGTACCGGGCCTTCGCGCCGTTCAGGTCGAACGTCGTCTGCGAACCGACCTGCCGTGGCGAGGAGTCCGCCCGCAGCGACGCGACGTTCACGGCGTCGCCGGCCTTGACCGTCGCCGTGAACCCGGGGGTGCTCGTCGTCACGGTGAGGTGCTTCAGCGCGACGCTGCGGCCCGCATCGAGGACGAGCCCGACGCCCGCCTTGCCGAGACCTCCGTTCGGATACGAGTAGTGGTGTGTCTCCCACGACGTCGCCTGGCTCCCGTCGGTTGCGAGGTGCGCGTCGGAATCGTGTTCGTCTCCCGAGCCGTACGGATCGAACGCGGTCGTCGCAGCGAGGTGCACGACGGTGCCGCTCGCGCCCGAGCCGCCGGCGTTCTTCTTCCCGGAGCTGCCGGTTTGCGTGAGCGCGATCCCGAGCGCGACTGCGAGGACGACGAGTCCCGCGAGGACGAGGAGCGACGGAAGCGACGCGCTGCGGCGGCCGACGCGGCGGGGACGAGGAGTCGCGGCCGGAGTGGAGAGGATGACCGTCGCCCCCTCCGGAGGAGGGCCTTCGCGGAGCTCCCGCAGGCACGCGCGCAGCTCGTCCGCGAACGCCTGCATGGTCGGCCAGCGCGCTTCGGGGTCCTTCTCGAGCGCACGCGCGACCGCGGCTGCGACGCGCAGCGGCACGTCCGGGCGGCGGTCGAGCACGGACGGCGCCGGCTCGTTGATGTGGCCCATCGCGACGGCGACGAAGTTGTCGCCCTTGAACGGGAGCTCACCGGTGAAAAGCTCGTACAGGACGACGCCGAGTGAGTACACGTCGGTGTGCTCGTCGACGTGCCGTCCCTGCGCCTGCTCCGGCGAGATGTAGTCCGACGTGCCGAGGACGGTGCCGGTCTGCGTCATCCCACGCTGCACGTCGATCTCTCGCGCAATGCCGAAGTCGGTCACCTTCGCCTGCCCGTCGCCGTTCAGCAGCACGTTCTGCGGCTTCACGTCGCGATGGACGAGGCCGCGCTCATGCGCGCAAATCAGGCCGCGCGCGATCTGGATGCCGAGCTCGAGCGCGCGCGCGACCGGAGGCGGCCCGTTCTTCTGGATCAGCCGCTTGAGGTTGTCGCCGTCGACGTACTCGAAGACGATGAACTGACGCCCCTCGTGCTCGTCGCGGTCGATCACCGTGACGATGTTCGGATGCGAGAGACTCGCAACAGACCGCGCCTCGCGCAAGAAGCGCTGCACGTACTCGTCGTCGTCCGAGTAGTGCTGGTGGAGGAGCTTCAGCGCCACGCGGCGCTCGAGCACCCTGTCGTACGCGCGGTACACGCTCGACATGCCGCCGGTGCCGACGAGCTCTTCGAGCTCGTAGCGATCCGAGAGGACGTCTCCGACCATCATGAGGAGCGTTCCCGAGCGAAAAGGGTGCTAACCGAGACTGGCGTCGAGCGCCTCTTCCCAGACGCCGAGCGCTTCCTCGAGCTCCGCGTCGCCGACCACGAGCGGGGCGAGCACCCGGATGCAGTTGCCGTGGACGCCGCAGGTGAGGAGCAGGAGGCCCCGCTCGAACGCAGCCTCCACGACCGCCTTCGCGAGGTCGGGGGCGGGGTCCTTCGTCTCGGGGTCGGCCACGAGCTCGAGGGCGAGCATCGCACCGGGCCCCCGCACGTCGCCGATGCGGGGCCAGCGCTCCTGCCAGGCGAGCATGCGCGCTCGCATCGTCTCGCCGGTCGAGCGTGCGCGGTCGAGCAGGTTTTCCTCCTCGATCACGTCGAGGACCGCGACTGCCGCCGCCTGCGCGACCGGGTTGCCGACGTACGTCCCCCCGATGCCGCCCGGCGGCGGCGCGTCCATGATCTCGGTCCGGCCGATCACGCCGGAGAGCGGCAGGCCCATCGCGATCGACTTCGCGACGACGACGAGATCCGGCTCGATGCCGGACTGCTCGATCGCGAAGAACGTCCCGGTGCGCCCGAACCCGGACTGCACCTCGTCGGCGACGAAGACGATGCCGTTGTCGTCGCAGATGCGCCGCACGCCCGCGAGGAACTCGGGCGGCGCAGGGACGAAGCCGCCCTCACCGAGCACGGGCTCGATCACGATCGCCGCGACGTTCTCGGCACCGGCGTCCTCGGCGATCGTCCGCTCGAGCGCTTCAAGCGCGTCAGCGGTCGAGATCCCGCGGTACTCGTACGGAAACGCGGTGCGGTACACCTCCGGCGCGAACGGGCCGAGGCCGTCCTTGTACGGCTTCGCCTTCGCCGTCATCGTGAGCGCGAGCAGCGTGCGTCCGTGGAACGCGCCCTCGAATGCGATCACCGCGGGGCGCTTCGTGTACGCGCGGGCGAACTTGACCGCGTTCTCGACGGCTTCCGTGCCCGCGTTGAAGAAGGCGGCCTTGCCGGGGCCGGAGAACGGCGCGTAGTGGAGAAGCCGCTCGGCGAGGGTCGCGTATGTCTCGTACGGGACGATCGTGAAGTCGGTGTGGCTGAAGCGCTCGAGTTGCTCCTGCGCGGCCGCGACGACCTGCGCGTTCGAGTGGCCGACGTTGAGACAGCCGACGCCGCCGGTGAAGTCGATGAGGGTGTTCCCGTCGACGTCGGTGATCGTCACGCCGCGCGCCTCGGCGGCCACGACCGGGAACGTGAGCGCGAGCGGGCTCGCGACGGAGCGCTCGATCCGCGCGACGATCTCCCGCGAGCGGGGCCCCGGGAGGTCCGTGCGGAGGTCGATCGTGCGTGTTGCTGCCACGGAAACCAGCCTAGCTGCGCGTGACAGAATCGCGCCCGTGGTTCTCTCAGACCGCACGATCCGGCGCCTGATCGGCGAGGGGCGCATCGAAATCGACCCGTACGACCCGTCGCTCCTGCAGCCGTCGAGCGTGGACGTGCGCGTCGACCGCTATTTCCGCGTGTTCCGCAACAACCTCTACCCCCACATCGACGTCAAGGCCGAGCAGGAGAACCTCACCGAGCTCGTCGAGATCGGCGAGGAGCCGTTCATCCTCCACCCGGGCGAATTCGTGCTCGGGTCGACCCTCGAACGGGTGAAGCTGCCGGACGACCTCGTCGCGCGGCTCGAGGGGAAGTCATCGCTCGGGCGGCTCGGTCTGCTGATCCACTCCACCGCGGGGTTCATCGACCCGGGCTGGGACGGGCACGTGACGCTCGAGCTCTCGAATGTGGCGAACCTGCCGATCACGATCTACCACGGGATGAAGATCGGACAGCTGTCGTTCGTCCAGCTGACCGAGCCAGCGGAGCACCCATACGGGTCGAGCGGCCTCGGGTCGAAGTACCAGGGCCAGCGCGGGCCGACTCCGTCGCGGTACTGGAAGAACTTCTCTTGAAGGTCCTCGTGACGGGGGCGACGGGCTTCGTCGGCCCGAAGGTCGTGCACGCGCTGCGCGCGGAAGGGCACGAGGTGCGCGCGCTCGTGCGGCGGCCGGAACGCGGGCGCCAGCTCGCGACGTGGGGGTGCGAGCTCGCGGTCGGGGACGTGACGACGCCGGAGACGCTTCCGCTTGCGCTCGCGGGGTGCACGCACGTCGTGCACCTCGTCGCGATCATCCGCGGACGGCCCGCGGACTTCCGGCGGGTCATGGTCGAGGGAACACGGAACCTCGTCGCGGCGGCTCGCGACACCGGCGTATCTCGTTTCGTGTTGATGAGCGCCCTCGGGACGAGCGACGCGACGAAGGACTCCGTGCCGTACTTCGGTGCGAAGTGGGAGATGGAGCGCGACGTGAGGGCGTCGGGTCTCGAGCACGTGATCTTCCGGCCGAGCTTCGTGTTCGGCCGCGACGGCGGCGTGCTGCCGACGTTCGTCCGGCAAGTACGGCTCTCGCCGGTCGTGACCGTCATCGGCGACGGCCGGCAACGCTTGCAGCCGGTCTGGGTCGACGACGTCGCCGCGTATTTCACGCGTGGGGTGACGCTGCCGGCGGCCGCGAACAGGACGTTCGAGCTCGGCGGCCCCGATCGCGTGACGTGGGACGAGCTCTACGAACGGGTCGCGAAGGTCCTGCGCAAGCGACGGCGGATCGTCCACGTCCCCGCCGAGCTCGCGCGCACCGGCGCCTCGCTCACCGAGTGGCTGCCGGGCTCGCCGCTCTCGGCCGACCAGGTGTCGATGCTCGAGGGCCCCGACAACGTCGTCTCGGACACGTCGGCGGTCGAGACGTTCGGCCTGCCGCTCGTCCCGTTGGACGAGCAGATCCGCCGGGCCGCCGCTTAGTGGCAGACACCGGTTAAAGAAAAGGGGCCGCACGAAGGCGGCCCCAGTTCCGGTGGCTAGCTTGGACTTCGTAGAGACGCTTCCGGCCGGCTACTGCTTCGGCGGCGCGTTACGCGAGTCCCCCACGCTGGCTAGGCGATTCCCCGTCAGGTCCCGGGGACACGTCCCTACGAGCTAGCACCTCCACTGCCCGTACTGGAAATCTCCATCGACCGGACCACCTCCTTTCCGCGGTTGGTCCTACTTTAGCGGACGGGGTCGGACCTCCTCCTCGCTACTGCGTCAGGTCGACGAAGACGGTGCCGTCCACCACGCGCACCGCGAAGGTCCGCACCGGCAAGTAGGCGGGGAGCGTCCGCGGCCGTCCGGTCCGCAGGTCGAACTCCGACCCGTGCCGCGGGCAGACGACCACACACCGGTCGGTGTCCCAGGCGCCCTCGCAGAGCGGGCCGTCGTCGTGCGAGCAGCGGTCCTCGAGGGCGAAGAGCTCGCCGCCGCAGTTGTAGACGCCGACCTCGAGGTCGCCGAGCGCGACCATCTTCATCGAGCCCGGCGGTAGCTCGCCGGCGGGCCCGACCTCGACCTCAGGCAAAGTCCATGCCCTGCCACTCGTCCGGCAGAGGCGTTCCCTTCGCGCGGTGGAGCGCGACCTTCAGGACGCCGAGGCCGAGGATCGCGCACTTGATGCGCGCCGGCGTCAGCGGGATGCCGATCTCGTCGAGCAGCTCCTCCTTCGGCAGCGCGGCGACCTGTGACGCCGTCCGGCCGCGCACGATCTCGGTGAGCATCGACGTCGCCGCCTGCGAGATCGCGCAGCCGCGGCCCTCGAACCCGACCTGCTCGATCGTCTCTCCGTCGTCGCCGAACTTCACCGACACGGTCACTTCGTCGCCGCACAGCGGGTTCTGACCCTCCGCGTGCGCGTCGGCGTGTTCGAGCACCCCGTAGCTGCGCGGGTTCTTGTAGTGGTCGAGGATGACCTCCCGGTAGAACTGCTCGTCGCTCACCGGGCGACCTCGAGTCGCCCGGTGAGCGACGTGTGGAAGGGGAAGGGGGAAACCGGGAGGTTTCCCCTGATGTGATCCTCGGCGGGCGCCGTGACATGTGCGCGGCGCGCGCCGAGGCGCACCTGAAAGAAGGGAGCACGCGAGGGAAACATGGTTTCCCTCGCGAGAGCGAGCCGAAGGCGAGCGTCGCTCAAAGGAAGAGCTCTCGCGAGCGGCGCACGCCGGCCGCGAGGCGGTCGATCTCCTCGGGGATCGTGTAGAGGTAGAAGCTCGCGCGATTCGTGGCGGCGACGCCGAGCTTCGCCATCAGCGGTTGGCAGCAGTGGTGGCCGGCGCGGATGCAGACAGCGTCCTCGTCGAGCACCTGTGCGACGTCGTGCGGATGCACACCGTCGACGTTGAAGCTGACGATGCCCGCGCGGCGGTCCGGCGGCGGCCCGTACAGCGTGACGCCTGGAATCTCGGAGAGCTGGTCGAGCGCATACGCCGCGAGCCTGTGCTCGTGCTGCTCGATCGCCTCGAGGCCCACGCTTTCGAGGTAGTCGATCGCCGCGCCGAGGCCGACCGCCTCCGCCATCGGCGAGGTTCCCGCCTCGAACTTCGCCGGAAGCTCGCCCCACGTGGTCTCGCCCGCGCTCACCTTGCGGATCATGTGGCCGCCCATGAGGAACGGCTCCATGCGAAGCAGGAGGTCGGCGCGTCCCCAGAGGAAGCCGATCCCGCTCGGGCCGAGCATCTTGTGTCCGGAGACGGCGACGAAGTCCGCACCGAGCGCCTGCACGTCGACGCGCACGTGCGGCGCGGCCTGTGCGGCATCGCAGACGTAGATCGCGCCACGCTCGTGCGCCCACGCTGCGAGCGCAGCGGAGTCGTTGACCGTGCCGAGCGCATTCGACACGAGGCCGGACGCGACCACTTTCACGTTGTCGTAGGCGTCGAGGCCGTCGAGACGCAGCTCGCCCTGGTCGTCGACCGGGATCAGCGCGAGCTCGGCGCCTGTCCGGCGCGCGACGTACTGCCACGGGACGAAGTTCGAGTGGTGCTCGAGCTCGGTCACGAGCACCAGGTCGCCGGGGCCGAGGTTGTTCAACCCCCACGAGTACGCGACGAGGTTCAGCGCCTCCGTCGCGTTGCGGACGAAGATGATCTCGCGCGCGCTCGACGCGTTGACGAACGCGCGCGCCTTCTCGCGCGCGTCCTCGAGCCCCTGCGTCGCACGCTCGGCGAGCTGGTACACGCCGCGATGGACGTTGGCATACGACGTCTCGTAGAAGTGCGTCATCGCGTCGAGCACCTGGCGCGGCTTCTGCGAGCTCGCCGCCGAGTCGAGGAACGCGAGCGGCTTGCCGTGGAAGGTCTGCTCAAAGATGGGGAAGTCCGTACGCAGCTTGTGCGCGTCGAGCTTCAAGGGTGTGCGAACCGCCACCCGATTTACTGTAGCCGCGTGCCTTCACGCCGCGCGAACGCCGTCGCCCTGGCGGGCTACGCCGCGATCTCGTACCTCTTCTTCGGGCTGCCGCTCGGGTTGCACCCCGGCCGCGACCTCGTCGGCACGGGCCGCGACCCGCAGCTCTTCGTCTGGGACCTCGCGTGGTGGCCGCACGCGATCCTGCACGGCGAGAACCCGTTCGTCTCGCACGCGATCTACGCGCCGTCCGGGATCAACCTCGCCTGGGTGACGAGCGTGCCCGGGATCGCGATCCTCTTCGCGCCGGTCACCCTCCTCTTCGGGCCGGACGTCTCGTTCAACGTCGCGGAGATCGCGATGCCGGCGCTCGCGGCATGGACGGCGTACCTCCTGTGCCGGCACCTGACGGGACGTCTCTGGCCGTCACTCGTCGGCGGGTACCTGTTCGGCTTCTCGAGCTACATGCTCGGCGCCGAGCTCGGGCACCTGCACCTGACCGCGGTCTTCCTGCTGCCGTTGATCGCGCTGGCGGTGGTGCGGCGCCGCTGGCGGGTCGTCGGGCTGCTCTTCGGGCTGCAGCTGTGGTTCGCGACCGAGGTCGCCGCGAGCGCCGCGATCGTGCTCGGGCTCGGGCTCGTCGTGGCGCGCCACCGCGTGCGTTTGCGTTCGCTCGCCGAAGCCGTGGTCGTCGCGGTGGTCGTCGCCTCGCCGCTTCTCTGGTACGTGCTCACCGACTTCCGGCGCGGCTCGGTCTACATCACGCCCGACTCGACCGACGGCGACCTCCTCAACCTGCTGCTGCCGACCCGGATCGTCGCCGCGGGCGGACCGTCGCTCGCGTCGACGTCCGAGCGCTTCTTCGGCGACCTCGCGAACCAGGGGCTGTACCTCGGCCTCCCGACGCTCGTGATCGTCGCGTGGTTCGCGGCGCGCCGCGCGCTCTTCGCCGCGTCGTTCGCAGTGTTGCTCCTGCTCACGCTCGGCACTGCGCTCTACGTGGACGGCCACCACGTCGTGACGCTGCCGTGGAAGTGGCTCGCCGGCGCGCCGATCCTCGACAACGTCCTACCGGCCCGCTTCTCCGTCTACCTCGCGCTGCTCGCTGCCGTGATGGTCGCGCTGTGGATGTCCTCGCGACGCGCGTACGTCCTCCCCGCGCTCGCCGTGGCGTCGCTCGTACCCGCGGTGTGGAACGGCGCGTGGCACATGCGCCCCGAGCGCTGGGGCTTCTTCACGAGCGGGGAGTACAGGCACTGCATCCTGCGCAACGAGAACGTCGCGATCTTCCCGTTCGGCGCGTGGGGAAGCTCGACGCTCTGGCAGGCGGAGAGCGACTTCTGGTTCCGCATGCCGGGCGGCTATCTCGTCCCGCGGCCACCCGCAGCTAGCCTGGCCGATCCGACGATTCGGTACATCACGTTCACCGGCGGCGATCCGACCATCCCGCAGATCGTCGAGATGGTGAAGCGCGAGCGGGTCGACCGCGTCGTCTCGGTCGAGATCTACGCGCATCCGAACGGCACGCAGATGCACCGGTTCGGCGCGCTGTCGGTGTACGACGGGATCTACATCGCGCCGACGTGCGGCTACCCGTCGCTGCGCCGAGGCATCCACCCGACACCGCCGCACCCGGCTACGGTGAAGCGGTGAGCGAATTCGTCTACAGCATGTACCGGGTCGACAAGTTCTACGGTCCCGACCGGCAGGTCCTCGCCGGGATCTCGCTGTCGTTCCTGTACGGGGCGAAGATCGGCGTGCTCGGCCCGAACGGCGCGGGGAAGTCGACGCTGCTCCGCATCATGGCCGGCCGCGAGGAGCCGTCGTCCGGGTCGGCGGAGCTGCAGCCCGGCGCGACGGTCGGTTTGCTCGA
>JAFAHG010000170.1 GCA_019237315.1 Actinomycetota bacterium | reverse complement strand
GCCGCCTGATTCGAGCCGCTCGATCAGCGCGAGCGTGAACGCAGCGGCGCGCGCGCCGTCGACGACGCGGTGGTCGAACGTGACGCTGAGATTCCCGACGCGGCGCGGGACGATCTCACCGTCGCGGACGACGGCGCGCGGCGCGATACGGTGCACGCCGAGGATCGCAACCTCCGGGTAGTTGATGAGCGGCGTGACGAAGAGACCGCCGAGCCGCCCCGCGCTCGTGACCGTGAACGTGGACCCGCGCAGCTCGTCCGCTGCGAGCCTCCCGGCGCGCGCGCGCTCCGCGAGGTCGTCGACGTCGGCACGCAGCTCGTCGACGCTGCGCGTGTCGCACGCGCGAACGACCGGCACGACCAATCCCTGGTCTGTCTGCACGGCGATTCCCAGGTCGTAGCGGTCGAGGTACACGACGGTCTCGCCGTCGAGACGCGCGTTCAGCACCGGGAACTCCCGCAGGGTGAGCGCCGTCGCGCGCAACACCGTCGGCAGGAGGACGTCGAGGTCGACGTCCGTGAAGTCGCACTCCTCGACGAACGTGACCGCGGGGATCTCGCGATGCGCACGCGCGAGGTGGTCCGCCGCCTGCCTGCGAACGCCGAACAGCCGCTCGCGCCGTCCGTCCTCCGTGCCGGACACCGCGCCGCGCACGTCGGCGTCGGTGATGCGCCCGCC
Organism: Actinomycetota bacterium; assembly: GCA_019237315.1. Lineage (GTDB taxonomy): Bacteria > Actinomycetota > Thermoleophilia > Gaiellales > Gaiellaceae > PALSA-600. Next base: position 1,325 of record JAFAHG010000170.1, on the reverse strand, counting down.
GGGCCCGGTCCCGGCGAGCGAATCCAGATCGACGCCGAGCTCCGCAGCGAGCCTGCGCACGAGCGGGGTCGCCTGCACCTTCTCGCGCGGCGTGCCGCCGTCGTCCTCGCCGATCACGACGAGCGTCGTCCCCACCGGGACGACCTCGCCCTCGCCGACCAGGATCTTCGCGACACGGCCGGCCGCCGGCGACGGGATCTCGACCGTCGTCTTGTCCGTCTGCAGCTCGACGAGCGGCTGGTCCTCCGCGACCTCGTCGCCTTCGACGACGAGCCACCGGGCGACCTCCCCCTCCGTGAGCCCTTCGCCGAGATCCGGCAGCTTGAACTCGAAGCTCATGCGTATTCGACGACGCGCTCGACCGCGGCGAGGACACGCTCGACCGACGGCAGGTACGCGTCCTCGATCTTCCAGTGCGGGAACGGGACGTCGTACCCGGTGACGCGCACGACCGGCGCGCGCAGGTCGAGGATCGCCTTCTCCGCGACGAGCGCTGCAAGCTCGGCGCCGAAGCCCGCCGTGCGCGGCGCCTCGTGCACGATCACGACGCGGCCGGTTTTCGAGACCGACGCGAGAATCGTCTCCTCGTCGAGCGGTCGAAGCGAACGGATGTCGACGACCTCGCAGGATGCATCGGCGGCATCCGCCGCGAGCTCGCAGACCGCGACCATCGCGCCGTACGCAAGGAGCGTCACGTCGTCGCCGCTGCACGCGATGCGCGCGGCACCGAGCGGAACGACGTGCTCGCCCTCCGGCACCTCGTCCTTGGGGTCGCGATAGAGGAGCTTCGGCTCGAAGACGACGACGGGATCGGGGTCGCGGATCGCGGCGGCGAGCAGCCCTTTCGCGTCGGCAGGCGTCGACGGGACGGCAACCTTGATCCCGGGCGTGTGCACGTAGTACGCCTCGGGCGAGTCCTCATGCAGCTCCGGCGCACGGACACCGCCTCCGTACGGCATGCGGATCGTGACGGGGAAGTCCATCTGCCCGCGCGTGCGCCAGCGGTAACGCCCGACGTGCGTGATCAGCTGGTCGAGGCAGGGATACGAGAAGGCGTCGTACTGCATCTCGCACACCGGGCGCCATCCCGCCATGCAGAGGCCGACCGCCGCGCCGAGCATCCCGGCCTCCGCGAGCGGCGTGTCGACGCAGCGCGTCGGGCCGAAGCGCTCCTGCAACCCGGCGGTCGCGCGGAAGACTCCGCCCGCGCGGCCGACGTCCTCACCCATCACGAGCACCGATGCGTCGCGCGCGAGCTCGGTGTGGAGCGCGTCGTTGACGGCTTCGACGAGGGAGAGCTCAGGCATCGCGCAGGTGCGGCGGTG
>JAFAHG010000090.1 GCA_019237315.1 Actinomycetota bacterium | reverse complement strand
GTGTCTACTACCTGCCGGTAGGTGAGGCTGTGCAGCAGGCGTACCTGCACCGGCTGCGCTACGTCGTGATCACGACGGATGTCGATAAATGGGCGGCCGGCAGCTTTCGCGTCGCAGGCTGGCGCGTGACGCCGCTCCGTGTCGCGCGATACGACTCGCCGCCGTTCTGGCAGCTCGCGACGGCACCGCACGCGGGCGGTGGCACGTGCTGAACTCTGTGCGCTCGCGGCGCCTGGGGGCGCCCCTACGCGGCGAGGTAGCTCGTGTAACCGAGGGCCTCGAGGAAGGGGCCCGCACGCAGCCGGACTTCGGCCTGTTCCTCCGCCGAGAGCTCGGCGGCGGTGGCGCGATTCGCCTCGAGGGTCGGCGTCCGGATCGTGCCCCACGGATAGACCTGCGTCAGCGCGCGGCCGTTCCAGCTCGGCTTGGCCAACGAGGCCGCCGCTTCGATCCCGAGCTCGCGCGAGAGTACCCCGACCGGGTCGGCGAGGATGTCCTCGAGCCGCAGGACGTGCATGCGCTCCGGGAAGCGCTCGCGCCCGACGAGCGCGTAGTGCTGGTTCAGCGTCCAGCCGAGCATGTAGCCCGCGAGGGGCAGCGGCACAGGCCGTTTCTTCGTGTCGGCATAGGCCGACCACGGGTTGCGCACGACGTGCAGGAAGTGCGCCGCCGGCAGCTCGCGCAGGATCGTCTCGGCGTCGACGGCGATCGCGGGGCTGTAGCCGACGTAGATCTCCTCGCGGCCGCTCCCGTTGTGGTCGTGCCATACGTCGAACGTCGCGCGGAAGAACGCCTCCATGTTCGCGGCGCGCGACCGGCCGAGCTCGCCGACGATCTGGATGTACCGTTCGCGGCGCTCGTCGTCCGAGAAGTCGAACGGATAGTCGCGAAACTTGCTCACGTGCGGCGTGCGCGCGCGAACTTTGCCCTCCTCGTCGATGATCGCCGCGTAGTCCTGCTCCGGCGTTGCGTCGAGCGCGAACACCGGCCAGCGGTACTTGACCGGGAACACCGACGCGAGCTTGTCCGCGACGAGCCGCGTTCCGACCTGCGACTCGAACGGGTAGACGAAGAGCTGCGGATGCCCGTCGAGGAGGCGATGGGTCGTGTTGCCGCCGTTCTCGTACATCGCGCCGAGCATCAAGAGCCGGAAGTCGCTCATCGGCTCTCCAAGCTATAGAAGAGCTCGCGAATCCGACGGTTTTGCCGTCGCCCGGCCCGGAAGGGCCAGCCCGAACTCATGCTGCGCGGCACCCACTCGACGGCGAAGATCTGATTCCCTGCCGGCCACGTCAGTGAGCCAAGGATCTCGCCCGACGCGGTATCGACCGCGTGCACGCCGCAGACGCTCTTGTCGACGTCGAGACCCGGCGCGTAGCGGCGGAAGCGCGGAATGACCCGCGAGGTGCCGACGAAGGCGACGCCGTCGGCGAACGCGAGCCCACGCGTCCACCCGGGCAGGCGAGCGACGGCCTCGAACCGTCCGCGGTCGACGACGCCGAGCTCCCCGTATCCGCTGTCGTCGACCCAGAGGCGTCCCTCGGCGAGTCGCGCCGAGTGCGGTCGCGTCAGGCCGCGCACGACCGGCTCGCGCGTGCGGCCCGAGAAGACGACCCCGCGCCGGTCGACGGGGAAGGAGCGCTGGCCGGGCCGGCGCGCGGTCATCTCGGCGGCCGATGCGCTGAAGTAGGAGCTCGCGAGCGAGCGCCCTGCCGCGATCGAGTTCAGCTGGATGTAGTTGCGGCTGACGTCGGGCTTTCCCCGCCGCTCGATGCAGCGTGGCCACCACACGCGCTCGTACCCGCCGCGCTCGTCGAAGCGGACGATCGCGTTCTGGCCGACGGCGTTCCCGTGCAGGCGACGGCCGACGAACGCGAGGTCGTGCAGGTAGAGCGCGCCGGGGTAGTACGTCGACGCGACCGGGAGCAACGGGTTCCCGTCCGCCCGCGCCGGCCGGAAGTCGTAGATCTGATTCGGGTTGCGCGTGCTCGCGACGAGCACGCGGCTCCCGTCGCGGTCGACCGCGATGCCGGACGGATGCGGCAGAGGTAGATATGTCATGCGGGGTTTCCCGCCCTCGACGCAGAGTGCGAGCAGCAGGTGCTCGTACTCGCGGCTCACGAGCAGCGTGACGTCGAGCTCGTCGAGCACGCGCCAGAAGTCGCCGCGCGCGCGTGACCGGAGAAGCGCCTGGTCGATGCCGACGTCCTGCGACCGCGCGACGACCGCGGCCGGGTCGCGCCACGCGCGGTCGTGTTCGTTCCAGAGCGACTCACCCATCGAGCTCGCGGCGCAGCTCGAACGCGCCGACGTACATGCGCACGGCGGACCGGTAACCGGTCGTCGAGCGGCCGCCGTGACGCTCGGTCGAGAGGATCGGAACCTCGATCACGGGGTAGCTCTCCCGGCGGCACACGACGTTGAACTCGGCGTCGATGAGGTCGTCGTCGCGACGTAGCCCGAGGAGCTTGTCGAAGCGCCGGGGGAAGATCTTCGGCGTGCCGTTGATGTCCCACACCGAGAGGTCGAACAGCGCGCGCACCTCCAGGTTGTAGAGCAGCGACCCGAGCCGCCGCCGGCGGCTTTCGCGGATCCTGCGGTTCGCCTTCAGCACGACTTCCGGGTAGGCGAGGGCGTACGCCAGCATCAGCGTGAGGATCTCCGGTGTCGTCCGGGCCGCGTTCGTGTAGCAGAGGAGGTCGCCGCGGGCGCTCGCGAGGCCTGCCTTCACCGCGCGTCCCCAGCCGCCTTCGGAAAGGTCGACCCCGCGGACGCGTCCGTCCTCCTCGGCCAGCTCGTCGACGATTCGCGGCGACGCGTCGGTGCACGCATTCGTGACGACGACGAGCTCGTACTCTCCCGGCAGAGAGCCCAGTGCTGCGAGGTAGCCGCGCAGGATCGCGGCGACGTGGTCCTCCTGGTTGTGGACCGGGAGGACGATCGAAGTGAGCGACGGTTGCGTCAACCGACGATCGCGAGCGCGTCAACGGCCGTCGTCGCGAGCTGCTCTGCCGTGAGGCCGTACAGACCAAGGAGGTGCGCCCGGCTGCCGCTCCGGCCGCGCGGCATACCGGTGACACCGCAACGCACGACGCGGCAGTCGAGGCCCCGCTCCGCGACGATCTCCGCCACGAACGAGCCGAGTCCACCGTCGACGTAGTGCGCCTCGACGGTGACGGCTGCCGGGACGCGCGCCAGCAGGTCCGCGACGTCGTCGGCCGGCGACGGGTTGAAGCTCGACACGACCGCCACCGTCGCCTCGATGCCGTCGGCCGCGAGCCGCTCGGCTGCCTCCACAGCCTCGTGCGCGACGCTGCCGATCGCCACGATCGCGACGTCGCTGCCGTTGCCGACGAGCTCGGCGCGCCCGAGCGAGAAGCGCCCGTCGAGTCCGCGGACGCCGGTGCCTTCGCGTTCGAGCCTGACGTACGCGGGCCGGTCGAGGTGCGCCGTCGCAGCAACCGCGGCGCGGGTCTGGTCGCCGTCAGCGGGGGCGAGCACCGTCAGGTCGGGTTGCGCGCGCATGAGCGCAAGGTCCTCGACCGCGTAGTGCGTGACGCCGTTGTGGCCGTAGTCGAGCCCGCCGCCCATGCCGACGATGCGGACGGGAAGCTCGTGCAGGACGGCGCCGTTCCGGATGAACTCGTACGGCCGCATCGACGCGAACGTCGCGATCGAGTAGCAGAACGGCACGAAGCCGGCCTCGGCGAGACCGACGGCGAGGCCGAGCATGTTCTGCTCCGCGACGCCGACGTTGACGAAGCGCTCCGGGTAGCGCTCGGAGAACGGCTCGAGCGCGTTGAAGCCGAGGTCTCCGGTGAGGAGCAGCACTCGTTCGTCGTCTGCGGCGAGGTCGACGAGCGCGTCGACGAACTGCCGTCTCACGCGAGCTCCGCGACCGCGCGCTGGTACTCGGCGTCGGAGAGCGGCAGGTAGTGCCAGGCGAGCTCGCCCTCCATGTACGAGACGCCCTTGCCGAACGTGGTGCGGGCGACGACGACGTGCGGCGCCCCGTTCGCCGTGTCGAACCCGTTCAGCGTGCCGACGAGCGCGGCGGCGTCGTGCCCGTCGACGTCGTGGACGTCCCAGCCGAACGCCTCGAAGCGCCGGCCGAGCGGCTCGAGGTCGATCACGTCCCGCGTCTTGCCGAGTGCCTGCTGGCCGTTCGCGTCGACGATCGCGACGAGGTTCGCGAGCTTGTGGTGTGCGGCGAACATGATGGCCTCCCACAGCGCGCCCTCGTTGCACTCCGCGTCGCTCACGAGCACGAAGACGCGGCGCGACGAGTGCTGCAACCGCGCGGCCAGCGCCGCGCCGGCGCCGATCGACAGCCCCTGGCCGAGCGAGCCCGTCGAGAAATCGACGGCGGCGACCGTGTGCTCGGGATGGGTGCTGAGCTCGGCGCCCTCCGAGCAGAACTCGGCGAGCTCGCCGTCCGAGATGCGCCCGAGGCCGTTCAGCGCGCCGTACAGGGCGAGGGCCGCGTGCCCCTTGGAGAGGACGAAGCGGTCACGGTCGGGGTCGCCGGGCTCGCCGCGCAGGACTCCGGCGTAGAGCGCCGCGACGAGGTCTGCGACGGAGAGGCACGAGCCGATGTGACCGACGTTCGCGCGCTTCGACGCCTCGATCGTCACTCTACGCACGTGAGCCGCAAGCGTTTCAGCCTCCACGGCCATGCAACGTAGTCAACCAGATCCCGCGGGCGCCCTCGTCACCGGCGCCGCCGGCTTCGTCGGGGCGAACCTCGTCCGGCGCCTCGTCGCCGACGGGTGGCAGGTGACACCTGTCGTCCACGCAGGAAGCGACCCGTGGCGGCTCGAGGGAATCGACGTCGTCACGTGCGACGTCACCGACGCGGCCGCGGTCGACTCGGTGTTCGAGGCCGCGAAGCCGACTCACGTGTTCCATCTGGCGGCGCACGGCGCGTACTCGTGGCAGTCCGACGCCGATCGGATCGTGGCGACGAACGTCCTCGGCACGCTGCACGTGCTGGAGGCGGCGATCCGCCACGGCTGTGTCGCCGCCGTCAACACCGGCTCGTCGTCGGAGTACGGGTTCACCGACCACGCGCCCGCGGAGGACGAGTTGCCGGTGCCGAACAGCCACTACGCCGCAGCGAAGGCCGCCGCGACGCTCATCGCCGGGCATCTCGGTAGGACCAGTGACACGCGCATCTCGACGCTGCGCCTCTACTCCGTGTACGGGCCGTACGAGGAGCCGGGCCGGTTGATGCCGGCGCTCGTTCTCGCCGCTCTCGACAAGAAGCTGCCAACGCTCGTCGACCCGTCGATCGCACGTGACTTCGTGCACGTCGACGACGTCGTCGACGCCTACCTGGTCACCGCCCAGCGCGCCGGCAGCGGCGAGGTCTACAACGTCGGGAGCGGGACGCAGACGACGCTGGCCGAGCTCGTCGCGGCTGCCGGCGAGGCGTTCGGGTTCGAGCCGGCTCCGGAATGGGGGACGATGGCGCCGCGGACGTGGGACACGAGCACGTGGGTCGCGAACCCCGCGAAGATCCGCGCGCTCGGCTGGGGGCCGCGGCGCAGCCTCGTCGAGGGGCTCCGTTCGTTCGGCGATTGGATCGCCGCGCATCGCACGCGCTACGGCGCGTAGTACGGGTACGTGTTCGCCGGTACGCCGAGGCTTGCGGGTGCGAGCCCGCGTCGCTTGTAGCCGCTCGGCGGTGGCGCACAGGTGACGCCCTGCCCCACGACGTAGTGCGCGGGGACCGCGCCGGCGATCGGCCCGGCGGGATACGTACCCGCGGGAAGCAGGTTGAAGTTCGGGCCCGTGCAGTAGCCGATGCTCCCGTGCGAGCTCGCCTGCTTCTGCACGTAACGCGTCAGGTTGCGCGCCGTCAGCGGTGGCGCGTTGCAGGCCGGCGATACCAGCACGCCGCCGCGCAACTCGGTCGGCCCGATCTGCGCGAGGTCTCTCCGTGTCGGATAGCCGGAGCCCGGGACGACGACGAACCGCGCGACGTGGTGCAGCGATGCGAAGGCGAGCAGGCTGTCCGCGGTCGGCCGGGCGAAGTCGATCAGGCTCAGCGTCGAGACGACGGGGTCGGCGTCGAAGCTCGTCAGCGGCTTCGCGTTCCGCGGAACCGGCGCCAGCCCGTTGTCGGCGAGGTCGAACCAGAAGCCGCTCTCCACCTGGTAGAGCAGGTCGTGTCCGGCGCCGCCGAACGGGAAGACGGCAAGCGTCGAGCCGCGCCTCACGCACGTCTCGTACTCGTGCGAGGTGAAGAACGGGTACCGGTCCGGGTGCTGCGGCTTGAACGACGGGTACGCGCTGCGCCAGACCGCAGGAACGAGCGCGAGCACGGCGAGCACGGGCAGGAGGTAGGGCCGTGGGTAGACGCGCCCGCGCGTCGTCGCCGTCCAAATCGCGACGATCACGCCTGCGGCGAGCCCGACGTAGATCGCGAAGCGGAACGCGAGCGCGTTCTTCAGCACGGGGACGCGCATCACGAGCGCCCACGGAAGCGCGAACAGCCGGTGGCCGTCGACGCGTAGGTCGACCCCCAGCACGATCAGCACCGTCACGCCGAGCGACGCGAGCAGAAACCGTGCACAGGCGGATCGCCGGGCCCGTCGCGCGTAGAGCGCGACGACCGCGAGCGTCGGGAGACCGAGGTACGCGCTCGACGTGAGCGACGAGAAGTGCGACGACACGGACGTGAACCACGTGCCGCCGACGACGGTCGGGGTCGGGACTGCGAGGTCGAGCAGATCCGCGCCCGGGCCGTTTCCGTTCACGATCTCGCCGGCGTGGAACCCCTTCAGCGCGTAGAGGACGAACGGGCCCGCGACGACTGCGCCGAGTACGTACGCGACGCACGTCGGCAGCACGATTGCCCGGAGACGCGCGCGCACCGCGGGCACGAGCAACGCGCCAAGGGCGATCCCGAGGACGAGCAGGATCGTCGTCGTCAATGCGATCTCCGTCGAGATCCAGAGCTGCGCCGCGACGACGATTGCGAGACGCCAGACGAAGCCGCGCTCGCTCAGCCCGCCCTCGACGTAGCGGAGGACGACGAGCGCGACGAGCGGGACGAGGAACACGCCCGTCTGGTGCAGGTGGCCGGAGATCTGCTGGCCGAGGATCCCGCTCGAGAATCCGAACAGGTAGCCACCGACTGCAGAGGCCCAGACCGAGCCGGTCACGTGGTGGCACAGGAGGTACGCCGTCCACGCAGCGAGCGCCGGCAGGAGCACCGCCGCGACGTTGTACGACGCGACCGCGCCGAACGCGGCGGTGAGAGGGGAGAAGACGAGCGCGAGCCCGGCTGCGGTCGGCGTCCACGTCAGGTTGATCCCGCTCGGCGCGTAGAGCGCATGCGACACGAACGGGTTCGTGAACGTCGCGAGGGCGTGCTCCCACCAACCGAACGACCACACGAACAGCTCGGGGTCGTGGTAGATGCCGATCTCCAGCCGTCCCGGATGCGGGAGGAGGCGCCAGCCGAAGTACGCGAACGAAGCCGCGCAATACGCGACGAGCACGAGTAGGTTCGCGTGGCGCCTCACTTCGAGTAGAGCGGGTAGACGCCCGGCGGGACGCCCATGTCGGCCGTCGCGAAGCCGTGACGCGTGTAGCCCGCCGGCGGTGCGAGACAGGTGAGGCCCTGTCCTTCGACCATGTTCGCCGGGGTCGTTCCCGCGGCCCCGCCCGACGGGTAGAGCGACGCCGGCACGGTCAGGAAGTTCGAACCCGCGCAGTACGCGATGTTCGAGTGCGCTGCGTGCTGGTAGGCCGTCACGTAGGGCGTCAGGTTGCGGGTCGTCAGCGGCGGGTCGCCGCATGCGGGTGCCACGTACATCCCGCCGACGAGCTGCACGCGGCCGAAGCGGCGGAGCTGCGTGGGACTCGGATACCCGGTCCCCTGCTGTACGAGGAAGCGGTCGACGCGGTGCTCGGACGCGAACGCGAGCAGCGTGTCCATCGTCGGTCGTCCGAGCTCGGCGAAGTTGATGTCGTGCACGATCGGATCTGCGTCGAAGCTGTTCAGCGGCTTCGCGTAGCGCGTCGGCGCCTGCAGTCCGTCCGCGGCGAGGTCGAACCGGAAGTCGTTCTCGGCCTGCCACACCATCGAGTCGCCGCCGAAGCCGAAGGGGAAGATCGCGAGCGTCTCCCGCTGCGGGATGCACCGCCGGATCTGGTCGCTCGTGAAGAACGCCGGCCGCTGCGGGTGCGTCGGGACGTAGGTCGTCCCGGTCGTCCGCCACACCGACGGCACGAGGGCGGCGACGGCGAGCACGGGCAGGAGGTACGGCCGCGCGTACACGCGCCCGCGCGTGCCGGCGATCCAGAGCGCGACGATCGGGGCGGCGGCGAGCCATACGTATGCGGCGAACCGGAACGGCAGTGCGTTATCGACGACCGGGATGTGCGTCGCGAGGTCCCACGGCAGTGGGATCACGTCGTGCCCGTTCACCTGCAGCTGCGTCCCGAGCACGATCAGCACCGCGACGACGAACGCGGCGACGAGGAAGCGCGTCACGGGCGCGTTCCACCGGCGTATCGCGTACAGGGCGATCATCGCGAGCACGGGCAGGCCGAGGTAGAGACCCGCGCCGCCCGAGTGGAAGTTCTGCGACAGCGACTCGAAGGTCGACCCGCCGAGCCCGATGCCGGGCACCGGGACGACGAGGTCGAGCAGGTCCGCGCCGGAGTAGCGCTGGTCGATGAACGCGCCGGTGTGGAAACCGATCAGCGCGTAGGCGACGAGCGGTGCGGCGAACACCGCGCCGAGGGCGTAGGACGCTGCGACGGGCGCGACCGCGGCGCGGACTCGTGGGCGCAGCGCCGGCACGAACGCGAACACGAGCAGGAGCGCGAGCACGAGCGCGATCGTCAACGACAGCGCGAACTCGGTGGAGAGCCACAGCTGCCCTGCGAGAACGAGCCCGAGCCGGCACGCGAGCCCGCGCGGCGTCAGCTCTCCACGGATGAAGCGCACGACGACGAGCACCGCGAGTGGCAGCAGGAAGAGGTCGTCGACGGGCAGGTTGCCGAAGATCTCCTGACGCAGGACGAATGTCGAGAACCCGAAGAGGTACCCGCCCACGAGCGACGCCCAGATGGAACCTGTCAGGTAGCGGCAGAGGAGGTACGCGGTCCACGCGCACAGCGCGGGCATGAGAAGCGCCGCGACGTTGACCGCCGCCGCGGGCCCGAACAGCACCGTGAGCGGCGAGAAGGCGAGCGCGAGTCCCGGTACGGACAGCGTCCACGCGAGGTTGACGCCGCTGGGGGCGTACAGCGCGTGCGAGTAGAACGGGTTCGTCCAGCTCCCGATCGCGTGCGGCCACCAGCCGAACGACCAGACGTAGATCTCGGGGTCGTGTCCGTAGCCGATCAGGACGCGCCCCGGGTGTGGCAGGAGCCGCCAGCCAAAGTACGCGAACGACACTGCCGCGTAGCCGGCGAGGACGATCAGGTCCATCTTCCACCGGCGCGGCACCGCTCGATCCTACGGGCGATGTGCGACAGTGCGGGCGCATGGACGAGCAGGCTTGGAAGCGGCTCCGACCGGTGCTCGCGACGTCGCTCGTACCGCTCGTCGCGGTGGGCGGCCTGTTCGCGGTCGCGACGTATGCGAAGCACAGCGCGAACCCGGCAGACCGGCCGACGATGGCGGCCTTCGACGCCTGCCTGACGAACAACGGCCTCCAGCCCCAGCAGAGCTACGCCTCGCAGTTCGACGCCGAGGTGGCCGCGCAGCAGGAGTGGAAGACCTGCGGCAAGCTGGTCCCCCAAGCGGTGCTCCGCAAGTGGCAGGCACCGGCGCAGGCGGCGCAGGAGTCGTTCCGTGAGTGCCTGCAGAACATGGGGGCCTTCGGCTCGCGCGGCTACGGACGGTTCGGCGACCACAGCGCGTTCCGCAACGCGTACGAGACGTGCCGGAGTCTGATGCGGCAGGGTCCGGCGCCGGCGAAGTCGCCTGCAAA
>JAFAHG010000008.1 GCA_019237315.1 Actinomycetota bacterium | reverse complement strand
AGGCCCGCCGGCCCCGATCCGATCACGGCCACCGACCGTCCGGTCTCGTGGGCCGGCGGCCGCGGCACGACCCAGCCCTCGTCCCACGCACGGTTGATGATCGCGAGCTCGATCTGCTTGATCGTCACCGCCTTGCCCTCGCGGATCTCCAGCACGCAGGCCGCTTCGCACGGCGCGGGGCACAGCCGTCCCGTGAAGTCGGGGAAGTTGTTCGTGCAGTGAAGTTGCTCGATCGCCTCCTGCCACCGGTCCCGGTAGACGAGGTCGTTCCAGTCCGGGATCAGGTTGTTGACCGGACAGCCGTTGTGGCAGAACGGGACGCCGCACTCCATGCAGCGCGCGCCCTGCTCGCGCAGCCCGACGACGGGGAGCGTGCCGACGAACTCGTGGTAGTCGTGCACACGCTCCGCGGGCGGCCGCTCGGGGTTGTCCACGCGCTCGATGTGCTTGAACGCGCCTAGCTCACCCAACGGGGACCTCGTCGGTCTCGGCGGTGACGAAGCCCTCGCCGGTCGAGATCGGATGGTCGTCGTGCACGACCGCGAGATCGGAGAGCGCACGCTTGTAGTCGCGCGGCATCACCTTCACGAAGTGCTGGAGGATGTCGTCCCACTCGCGCAGCACGCGATCGGCGACCGTCGATCCCGTCCGCTCGCGATGCTCCTCGACGAGCGCGCGGATCTTCTTCACGTCGGACTCCTCGAGCGGCTCGAACTCGACGAGCTCCGCGTTGCAGCGTGAGGTGAAGTGGTCCTCTGCGTCCAGGACGTACGCGATGCCGCCGCTCATGCCGGCGGCGAAGTTGCGGCCGACCGGCCCGAGGACGACCGCGTGCCCGCCGGTCATGTACTCGCAGCCGTGGTCCCCGACGCCCTCGACGACGCAGTCGACGCCGGAGTTCCGCACCGCGAAGCGCTCGCCGGCGAGGCCGCGGAAGAACGCGCGGCCCGACGTCGCGCCGTACAGGACGGTGTTCCCGACGATCACGTTCTTCTCGGCGTCGTACGTCGCTCCCTCGGGCGGCCGCACGGCGAGCACACCCCCCGACAGACCCTTGCCCGTGTAGTCGTTCGCGTCGCCGTAGAGCGTCAGCTCGACCCCGGGGGCGAGCCAACCGCCGAACGACTGCCCTGCCGACCCGCGCAGCGTGAAGCGCACCGTCCCCGGCGGCAGACCCTCGGCGCCGTAGCGCTTCGTGATCTCGCTCGACAGAAGCCCGCCGACCGTGCGGTGCACGTTGCGCACCTCGACCTCGCCGGTCACCGGCTCGCCGTCGTCGAGCGCCTTCTTGGCAAGCTCGATCAGCGTGTCGTCGAGGTTCCCCGGCAGCGGCGAGACCTGCGCGCGCGTGCGGTGGAGCGGCGTGCCCGCCGGGACGTCGAGCGGCATGAGCAGGTTCGTGAGGTCGACGCCGCGCGCCTTCCAGTGGTCGATCGCGTCGTCCATCTCGAGCAGGTCGACGCGGCCGACGAGGTCGTCGAATCGCCGCACACCGAGCTGCGCCATGATCTGCCGCACTTCCTCGGCGACGAAGAAGAAGAAGTTGACGACGTGGTCCGGCTGTCCCGCGAAGCGCGCGCGCAGGACGGGATCCTGCGTCGCGATGCCGACCGGGCACGTGTTCAGGTGACAGGCGCGCATCATCACGCAGCCCGTCGCGACGAGCGGCGCCGTTGCGAAACCCATCTCGTCGGCGCCGAGCAGCGCCGCGACCGCGACGTCGCGGCCGGTCTTGATCTGCCCGTCGGTCTGCACCCAGATACGCGAACGGAGGTCGTTCAGCACGAGCGTCTGCTGCGTCTCTGCGAGACCGATCTCCCACGGCACGCCGGACGACTGGATCGACGAGAGCGGCGACGCGCCCGTGCCGCCGTCGTGGCCGGAGATCACGACGTGGTCCGCGTTGCATTTCGCGACGCCTGCGGCGACCGTGCCGACACCCATCTCCGACACGAGCTTCACCGACACCTGCGCGTCGGGGTTCGCGCAGCGCAGGTCGTAGATGAGCTGCTTGAGATCCTCGATCGAGTAGATGTCGTGGTGCGGAGGCGGCGAGATGAGGCCGACGCCCGGCGTCGTGAAGCGGATCTTCGCGATGTATGAGTCGACCTTGCGGCCCGGCAGCTCGCCGCCCTCGCCGGGCTTCGCACCCTGCGCCATTTTGATCTGCAGCTGGTCGGCGTTGATCAGGTAGTGGATGTTCACGCCGAAGCGGCCCGACGCGACCTGCTTGATCTTCGAGCGCCGCGAGTCGCCGTTCTGGTCCGGCGTGTAGCGCACCGGATCCTCGCCCCCCTCGCCGGTGTTCGACTTGCCGCCGATGCGGTTCATCGCGATCGCGAGCGTCTCGTGCGCCTCGCGTGAGATCGAGCCGAGCGACATCGCGCCGGTGGAGAAGCGCTTCACGATCTCGGACGCGGGTTCGACTTCCTCGAGCGGGATGCCGCCGTTCTCCGGGAAGCGGAACTTCATCAGGCCACGCAACGTGGCGCGCCGCGACGACTCCTCGTTGATGAGGCGCGAGTACTCCTCGAACGTCTTCGCGCCGCCCGCACGCACGGCGTGCTGCAGGAGCGCGATCGCCTCGGGGCTCCACTGGTGGTACTCGCCGTCGGCGCGCCACGCGTAGACGCCGCCGAGCGGCAGCAGGTCGCCGTTCCGCGGATACGCGCGCGCGTGGCGGTCGAGCGCCTCCTGCGCGACGACCGACGTGTCGATGCCGGCGATGCGCGACGGCGTGCCCGTGAAGTGCCGGTCGACGAGCTTCGGCGCGAGCCCGACCGCCTCGAAGATCTGCGCGCCGCAGTACGACGGCACCGTCGAGATCCCCATCTTCGAGATCGTCTTCAGGAGCGCCTTCGAGATGCCCTTGATCGTGCGCACGTGCGCGTCTTCCTTGGAGAGGTCGAGCCAGCCCTCGTCGACGAGCTCGTCGAGCGTCTCGAACATCACGTACGGGTTGATCGCCGCCGCGCCGTACCCGATCAGCGTCGCGAAGTGGTGCACCTCGCGCGGCTCGCCCGACTCGACGACGAGCCCGGTCTGCAGGCGCGTCCCCTCGCGCACGAGGTGGTGGTGCACCGACGACACCGCGAGCAGCGCGGGAATCGGCACGCGGTCTGCGCCGACGCGGCGATCCGAGAGGATGAGGATGTTGACGCCGTCGGCGAGCGCGTCGTCCGCCTCGCGCGCGATGCGTGCGAGTGCAGCGTCGAGACCGTCGACGCCGTCTTCGGTCGGCCACGTGATGTCGATCGTGTGCGCCTTGAAGATGGACGAGTCGACCTGGCGCAGCGCCTCGAGCTCGTGGTTCTGCAGGATCGGCTGCGGGATCTGCAGCTGGTGCGCGTGCTGCGGCGACTCGTCGAGCAGGTTGCGCTCGGAGCCGACCGACGTGCCGACGCTCATGACGACGTACTCGCGCGTCGAGTCGATCGGCGGGTTCGTGACCTGTGCGAAGAGCTGCTTGAAGTAGCTGTAGAGAAGCGGCCGCTGGTCCGACAGCACGGCGAGTGCGAGGTCGTTCCCCATCGACCCGATCGGCTGCTCCGCGTTGAGCGCGTACGGTGCGAGGATGACGCGCAGGTCCTCCTGCGAGTAGCCGAACGCGAGCTGCTTCGAGCGGAGCGGTTCCACACGCGGCACGCGGGGCGGCCGCTCCGGCAGGTCGGACAGGTGGACGACGCCCTGCTCGTACCACTCGCGGTACGGCTTGCGCGCGGCGAGGTCGCGCTTCACCTCGTCGTCCTCGACGATGCGGTGCTGCTCGAGGTCGACGAGGAAGATCTTCCCGGGCTGCAGGCGTCCCTTGCGCTTGATGTTCTCGGGCGGCGTGTCGAGCACGCCGACCTCCGACGCGAGCACGACCCAGCCGTCCTTCGTCTCGACCCAGCGGCCGGGGCGCAGCCCGTTGCGGTCGAGCGTCGCGCCGGCGACGGTGCCGTCGCTGAACGCGATCGCCGCGGGGCCGTCCCACGGCTCCATCAGGCACGAGTGGAAGTCGTAGAAGCCGCGCACGTCGTCGGGGACGTCGTCGCGCGTCGCGTACGAGTCGGGGATCATCATCAGGATCGCGTGCGGAAGGCTGCGTCCCGCGAGCACGAGCAGCTCGAGGACGTTGTCGAAGTTCGCGGTGTCGGAGCCGCCGGGGCGCACGACGGGGAGCACCTTCGCGAGGTCGTCGCCGAAGAGCTCGGATGCGAGCTGCGACTCGCGCGCACGCATCCAGTTCACGTTGCCGCGCAGCGTGTTGATCTCGCCGTTGTGCGCGATCATCCGGTACGGGTGCGCGAGCTCCCAGCTCGGGAACGTGTTCGTCGAGAAGCGCGAGTGGACAAGCGCGAGCGCGGACTTCGTGCGCGGGTCGCGCAGGTCGGCGTAGCAGCCCGCGAGCTGCGGCGCCATCAGCATTCCCTTGTAGACGATCGTGCGCGAGCTGAAGCTCGGGACGACGAGGTCGGGTCCCGCGGCGAGCTCGGCGACACGGCGGATCACGTAGAGCTTGCGCTCGAACGCGTCCTGTTCGAGCCCGTCGGCGACGCCGACGACGACGTGGCGGACGCGCGGCGCGACGGCGCGCGCGGTCTCGCCGACGTGGTCGAGGCCGAGCTCGACATCGCGCCAGGCGATCACGCGCTGTCCTTCGTCCTCGATCGTGCGCGTGAGGAGCGCTTCGAGCTCCGCCGCGTGCGCGTCGTCGTCGCGCGGCAGGAAGATCACGCCGACGCCGTACTGCCCGCGGGGCGGCAGGCCGGGGTGGAGCCCGCGGAAGAGCTCGTCGGGAAGCTGGAGGAGGATCCCCGCGCCGTCGCCGGTGAGCGGGTCGGCGCCGGACGCGCCGCGGTGCTCGAGGTTCTCGAGTGCGCGGATCGCGCGCTCGACCGTCTCGTGGCTCGGCTCCCCGTCGAGCTTCGCGACGAGCGCGACGCCGCACGAGTCGTGCTCGTAGTCGGGGTGATAGAGCCCGATCGGGCCGGTTGGTCGAAGCCGGGTCACGCGAAGCCTTTCGTTGCCTTGAATGGGAAGCCCGCCGGGTGGTTCTCAGCTAGCCGGCGGGGCGGGAAGGGTTCGCCGGCTAGCGCGCAGGCTTCGCGGCAATCGCGCGCGCGACCGTGACGACGGCAACGATATTCGTGGTCGGGGCGCGCACGGCTTGAAAACAGGATAGGAACTCCGCCCCGATTTCGCAAGTAACCGAGCCGAATCCGCCTGGTTTCAAGCCGGTGACTGGGGTAGGATGGCCGAAATGGCCGAGCGGCGGATGATGGACGTGCACGACGGCAGCTGCTGCGCCGTCGCCGCCACCTCCGACCTGATCGGCTCGAAGTGGACGGCCCTCATCGTCCACGACCTCTCCGAGGGGCCGCGCCGGTTCAGCCAGCTCGAGCACGCCTGCCACGGGATCAGCCCGCGGACGCTCTCCGAGCGGCTGCACATGCTCGAGGAGGAGGAGATCGTCGCCCGCCGGAGCTACCCCGAGTCGCCGCCGCGGGTCGAATACGAGCTGACGCAGAAAGGCCGCGACCTGCTGCCGATCATCGAGGCGATGTCGAAGTTCGGACACTCCTGGCTGATCGAGGGCGACCCGCTCGAGCACGGCGTGCCGCTCGCAGCAGCAGGCGCGTAGCGCCAAGAAGCCCGGTCGTACATGGCCGCCTGCGCGACGTGCGGGGCCGACAACCGAGAGGGTGCGCGCTTCTGCGACCGCTGCGGATCTGCGATCGGCGAGCCGCGCGGACAGCGAAAGACGGTGACGGTCGTGTTCTGCGACATCGTCGGGTCGACGGCGCTCGCGGAGTCACTCGATCCGGAGGCTGTCCGGGGGCTGCTCGATCGCTACTTCGCGCGGATGCAAGGGATCGTCGAGCTGCACGGAGGCATCGTCGAGAAGTTCATCGGCGACGCCGTGATGGCGGTCTTCGGGGCGCCGGTTGCGCACGAAGACGACGCGCTGCGGGCGTTGCGGGCGGCATGGGCGATGCGGGAGGCGCTGCCCGAGCTCGATCTCGAGGCGCGGATCGGCGTGAACTCGGGCGAGGTGGTCACGAGCGGCTTCGGCACGCTCGTCACCGGAGACGCCGTCAACGTGGCCGCGCGTCTGCAGCAGGCGGCGGCCGCGGGCGAGATCCTGGTCGGTGAGACGACGCTCGCGCTCACGTCGAATGCGATCGAGGCCGAGCCGCTCGAGCCTCACGCGCTCAAGGGTAAGACGGACTTCGTCCGGGTATCGCGGCTTCTCGCGGTGCGGGATGGCTCCGATCGCGTGCACACCCAACGCTTTGTCGGCCGACGGAACGAGCTCGCGCTGCTCCGCGCCGCGTGGCGGAAAGGGCTCCAGGAGAAGCGCGTCGCGGTCGTGACCATCGTCGGCGCGCCCGGCGTCGGGAAGTCGCGCCTCGCGGACGAGTTCGCCGCCTCACTCGATGCGCGTGTCGCGCGAGGCCGTTGCGTCGCGTACGGCGAAGGCATCACCTACTTCCCGGTCGTGGAGGTGGTGAAGCAGCTCGGTGCCGCCCTCGACGACCCGGCTGCCGCTGCGGCGCTCGGGTCGCTGCTCGGAGAGAGCAACGTGTCCGCGTCGCCGGACGAGATCGCGTGGGCGTTTCGCAAGCTGCTGGAAGTGTCCGCCCCGCTCGTCGTCGTCCTCGACGACGTCCAGTGGGCGGAGGAGACGCTGCTCGACCTCGTCCAGCACGTGGGTCGGTTCGCCACGGGGGCAGGCCTGATCCTGCTCTGCCTCGCGCGGCCGGAGTTCGCGGACCGGCGTCCGGACTGGCCGGTCACGCTGCACCTGGACGTGCTGCCTGCCGCCGAGGTCGACGAATTGCTCCCGGCGAGCGCACCTCCCGCCCTTCGGCAGCGGATCGCGCGTGCCGCGGGCGGCAACCCGCTCTTCATCACAGAGATGGTCGCGATGGCCGCGGTCGCCGGCGACGAGATCGCAGTTCCGCCGACGCTCAGGGCGCTGCTCGCCGCTCGACTCGACCAGCTCGAGCTGCCGGAGCGCGCCGTCCTCGAGGCCGCTGCGGTCGAAGGCGAGGTCTTCCACGCCGCGGCAATCGACGCGCTGTGCGAGGCCGACGCGGGCGCACTGCTCGGTGCACTCGTCCGCAAGGATCTCGTTCGCCCGCAACGTGCCGAACTCGAAGGGGAGAGCGGCTTCCGTTTCCGCCACATGCTGCTCCGCGACGCCGCGTACGACGCGACGCCGAAAGCGACGCGCGCCAACCTCCACGAGCGCTACGCACGCTGGATCGAAGCTCACGGGACAGGACTCGACGCGTTCGTCGGATATCACCTCGAGCAGGCGTACCGCTTTCGCGTCGAACTGCGCGACGAGCGTTCGGAGACAGCCGAACTCGCACTGCGTGCGTCGGACCGCCTCGAGCGTGCGGCGACCGCGGCGCTCGGGCAGAGCGACTTCGCTGCGGCGGCAGGGCTTCTCGAGCGCGCGGCCGCATTTCCGCCCGTGCCCGACGCCCGCCGTGGGCGGTTGCTTGCAGAGCTCGGCGCGACGCTCGTGGCGAAGGGCGCGCTCGGCGACGCCGAGCGCGCGCTCGCGGAGGCGCATGCGCTCGCCGGTGCCACACACGACGAGCACGTCGAGGCGCGCGTGCTCGTGGAGCGTCAGTGCCTGGATCAGCATCGTGCGTCGGCGGGTGCGAGCGACCACGTGCTCGACCTTGTCGAGCGTGTCGTTCCGGTCTTCGAGCGCTCGCGTGACGACCACGGCCTTTGCCGGGCGTGGACCCTCGCCGCCTACTCCGAATGGACGCTCGGGCATGTTTCGTCCGCGAGTTCCGCATGGGAACGCGCCGCGGCGTACGCCCTCGCGAGCGGCGCGGACCACGAACGCGCCGTCGTCCTGAGCTGGCTCGCGTCGGCCGCATTCGCGGGTCCGATGGCGGCCGCCGAGGGAATCCTTCGCTGCGAGCAGATCGCGGTCGCGGTGCGCGGACATCCCGCCGCGGAGGCCGAGGTGCTCCGGCCGCTCGCCGGGCTGCACGCCTATGGCGGGAGCTTCGAGCTCGCGCGAGACCTCCTCGCGCGGCGGCGCGCGGCGCTCGAGGACATCGGTTCGGGGGTCCACTACGTCGTCACGCAGACCGAGGGGGTCGTCGAGATGCTGGCCGGCGACTTCGCCGCGGCCGAGAGGGTGCTCCGCGACGGCTGCGAGACGCTCGAGCGGCTCGGAGAGAACGCCTTGCGCTCGACGACGGCCGCGCAACTCGCCCGTGCCGTGGTCGCGCAGGGCAAGTACGGGGAAGCGGACGAGTGGCGTGCGGCCGCCGAGCGCCTCGCAGAGCCGAACGACCTGCTGACTCACATCCTCTGCCGCGGGGTGCGCGCCGGGGTGCTCGCGTCGGAAGGTCGGCTCGGGGAAGCTGAGGCCGCCGCCCGCGAAGGCGTCGCCCTCGCTGCGACCACCGATCTCGTCGTTGCGCATGCCGACGCCCTGCTGATCCTCGCCTCGGTTCTCGAGGGCGCAGCGGCCTCCGCGGCCCTCGCGGAGGCGCTCGGGCTCTACGAGCTGAAGGGCAACACGGTGTCGGCCGCGGCCGCCCGGGCGCGTCTGGACACTCTTGCGCCAGCGTGACAGGATCGCGCGGAACAACACATAGGGGGGCACTTCGACCACAGAAAGTCGGTGATTTCGATGCCGGAACAGATGATCGAGAGCTTTTCCGCCGGCACCGGGGAGGCTGTCGTCCTCGTCGACGTCCCGAGCTCAGGCGAGACGGTCGACTCGATCTCCATCCTCGTCACGCAAGTCGTCAAGAAGAACACGGTGATGGCGAGCGGATCGTTCGGCAGTGCCGAACTCCCTCAGCCGAAGCCGACGAAGAACAAGAAAACGGGCCAGGATCAGCTGCAGTACACGCTTGCCCTACAAATCTCGTCGAGCCCGGGGGCTGCTGTCTTCAAGGTCGGGAAGAAGGGCGCCGGATACGCGTTCGGGGAGTGGACCGGGAGCAAGGCGTTCAGCTGGGCCGACGCGGTGGATATCAGCTCGTAGCCGTCAACGCCGCTGCACCCGGGAACGGCTCGCCGTCGACGATCGGCGGGACGAAGAACATACCCGCCGCGTAGGCATTGAGGATGTTCACCGGGTGTAGCGCCGTGTCGGCGTTCACGGCCAGTGGTTCGTTGTACTCAGGGCCGCCGAAGTTCGTTGCGCCGAGCCACGTGTCTTTCGTGGTTAGGATCGAGATCAGCCGGAGCGGGTTGTTCTGGAAAGAGATGAAGTTGAGGCCCGGCCGGAATCCTGATTCCCGCTCGAACTCGTTTGGGTGAAACGGATTCGGTTCGAGGAAGGGATAGCTCTGGCGGAAGATGCGGAAGCTCTCTCGCAAGGACAGTGCGACTGCTTTCGTCGGCGGCATCGCAGTTGGGTCGTCACGGTTGTCGTTTGCGCGTCGCATGTGGCTGTGGTTGCCGATCACGTCGTTGTCCAACGTCGGCGGCTCGCGATACGACGCCGTCCCCGGAATCGCTCCGGGGATGTGGGTGCCGCCCCCGTTCGGGTTGCTGGCGTCGAACATCAGCGGACAGCCGTCGATCTTGT
>JAFAHG010000256.1 GCA_019237315.1 Actinomycetota bacterium | reverse complement strand
CGGCCCGCGCGCCGAGGAGCGGCTGCTCGCCGCGGGCGTCGAGACGATCGGCGACCTCGCCGCGCTCGACGACGAGCAGCTTCGGGTGCTCGCGCCGGGGAAGGTCGGCCTGCTCGTGCGCGACCGCGCCCGGGGCATCGACCCGCGCCCGCTCGAGGTCTCGACCGAGCGCATCTCGATCTCGCACGAGGAGACGTTCGAGCGCGACGTCGGCGATCCCGAGCGGCTGCACGACGAGCTGCGGCGCATGGCCGGGCGGCTCGGCGAGCACCTGCGCACGCGCGGCCAGACGGCGCGCACGGTGACGACGAAGCTCCGCTACCCGGACTTCTCGATCCGCACGCGGTCGACGTCGCTGCCAGCCGGCACGGACGACGCAGAGCGCATCGGCGAGCTGGCGTGCGCGCTGCTCGACCGCGCGCTGCGCGACCGGCCGGGCCCGCTCCGTCTCGTCGGCGTGGGCGTCTCGGGCCTCGCCGAGCACGTGCAGCTCGAGCTCGTCTAGGTTGCCGTGATGGAGGGCTTCGACTTCGCGGCGCAGATCCGCGTGCGCTTCGCCGACACCGACGCGCAGGGAGTCGCGCACAACTCGAACTACTTCGTCTGGTTCGAAGTGGCACGCGTCGAGTTCCTCGAACGGTACGCCGGCGGGTACCAGAAGCTGCGCGACGCAGGCATCGAGTCGTTCGTGCTCGAGTCGCACGCGCGGTTCCTGCAGCCCGCGTTCTTCGACGACCGGCTGCTCGTGCACGCGCGCATCCACTCCGTCCGCGGTGCGCGGTTCCGCTTCGACTACCTCGTCGAGCGCGACGGAACGGTGCTCGCCGACGGCTGGACGTCGCACGGCGCGGTGGACGCGACGACGTTGCGGCCGACGCGGCTCCCCGCGTGGCTCGTCGAGTCGGTCACTGCGGCGACTTCGTCGTCGGCGCGCTGATCTTCGGCTTCGGGCCGACCCGGATGAGCTTCGGCGACGCGCGGTAGCTCGAGTACCAGGTGTTGTCGTAGAGCAGCGTGCCGTTCGGCGCGTAGACGAGCCGGTGGACCGACGTCGTCTGTGCGGGCATCCCGGGGTCGTCGACGACGACCTCGCCAGGCTTGAGCGTCGGGTCGACGGTCTTCTTGACGGGGATCGTCCCGTGGGCGACGAGCGGCGCGGTCGTCGTCACGACGCGCCGCCCCTGCGGTGTGCCGTAGAGGTTGACGACGAGCGACGACGAGCTGACGAACGTCCGCAGCAGCAGCCAGTGCTTCGTGTCGTTCACAAACCTGAGATCCGTGTCGGGGTAGTTGACCGTCGCGTCGCGGCCGAGCGGGTAGTGCGAGATGTAGAGCGCATGGTTCGTGCGCGCCGTGATCGGCAGCCCTGCTTCGTAGGCCGCGTTGAAGACCGTCGTCGACACCTGGCAGACACCGCCGCCGAGGGCGGTCTGAAGCTCGCCGTTGATGATCACAGGCGCCGCGACGAATCCCTTCGCAGCCGTTCGGGCGCCCGTCGTGTCGTTGAAGGAGAATGTCGCGCCGGGCGCGATGAGCTTGTCGTCGACGAGATGCGCGACGAGCTCGACGTTGTGGATGCGGTTCGGGATGCCGCCGAAGAACGTCTCGTACGAGCCGACGATCCCGGTGATCCCCATCGCCTTCGCGTCTGCCGTCGTGCGTCCGGGCGGGAGTTGCGACACGACGAGCGGCGCAGTTCGTTCGACCACGCGGCGCGCGGCTGCGAGGACGCCGTCCACGGTCCGCGGCACGTCGATGCCGATCCCCGTGCGGGCGGGGACGACCGTGACGTGCGCGCCGTCGAGCGCGAACGTCGCGTCACGCGGCGCTCGGTGCGCGACGTCGACGAGGTGGGCGAAGTAGCGGTTCGCGGCCGGCCCGCCGAGCGTCAGCGGATCGTGACGTGTCTGCTGAAGGAGCAGCATCGCCGCGAGCTGCCAGCGCGTGATCTGCCACGCCTTCGAACCGAGCTTGAGCGTGACGGGTGCCGAGAGGACGCGCTCGTCGAGCTTCTGCGCGGGCGCGAGGTCACGCGCCGTGACCTTCGGCCGGTCGAGCTTCACGGGGAGCGCGACGGGCGTCCGGCCGAAACCGGCGAGCGCGCGGACGATCACGCGCTTCGCTGCGCTCTGGTCGAGGACGGTGCCGGCCTGTCCGTGAACGAGCTCGATACGCAGGCCGTGACGCGCGAGCGCGGCGTCGCGCGCGGGCCGATCGACCTTGCCGGCGAGGACGCCGAC
>JAFAHG010000166.1 GCA_019237315.1 Actinomycetota bacterium | reverse complement strand
CCGCCGTGCGGCGCGATGCGCGGGTTCGGCGCGGTGCAGACGTGTTTCGCCGCGGAGGCGCAGATGGACAGGCTCGCCGACGCGCTCGGCATCGACCGTGTCGAGCTTCGTCTGCTGAACGCGCTCGCTCCCGGCGGAAGGCTTCCGACGGGCCAGCCGATCACCGGGTCGCTTCCCGTCGCAGAGGTGATCCGGCGCGCCGCCGCGCTCGAGCCGCCGCCGCCGGAAGAGCTTCCGCGCGACGCGCTTCGCCTTCCCGGCGGCGCGGGGAACACCACGCGCGGCGAGGGCGTCCGCCGAGGCGTCGGGTTCGCGGTCGGCTTCAAGAACATCGGGTTCTCCGAAGGGTTCGACGACTACTGCGCGGCGCGCGTGCGCCTGTTCGAGGACGGATCGGCGGAGGTCCATTGCGCCGCGGCCGAAGTCGGCCAGGGCGTCACCAACGTGATCCTGCAGGTGGCGCGAACCGAGCTCGGGATCGACGACGTACGCCTTGCGCCGCACACGACGGCCACGGTCGACTCCGCGGGCTCCGCGTCCGCGTCGCGGATGACGTGGATGGCTGCGGGCGCGGTGCGCGACGCCTGCCGCGCGGCGATGGCCGAACGCGACGCCCGCGGCGGCGGCGAGGTCGACGTCGAGCGCATCTACCGCCACCTGCCGACGACGCCGCTCGACCGCAACGGTCAGATCACCGGCGAGCGCGCGCACGTGTCGTTCGGCGTCTGCGCGATGAAGGTCGTCGCGGAGGTCGATGTCGAGCTCGGGTTGACTCGCGTCGTGTGGATCGGCGCCGCACAGGAGATCGGCAAGGCGATCAACCCGCAGGCGGTCGAGGGACAGATCGAAGGCGGCACGGCGCAGGGACTCGGTCTCGCGCTGATGGAGGAGATCCAGACGCGCGACGGACTCATCACGAATGCGAGCTTCACGGACTACCTGATCCCGACCGCACTCGACATGCCGCCCGTCGAGTCGGTGCTGATCGAGGAGCCGGAACCGGACGCGCCGTACGGCGTGAAGGGGATCGGCGAGCCGCCGACGGTCGTGTCGACGGCGGCAGTCGTGGCGGCACTTCGCGATGCGACCGGGCGCGAGCTGACGCGCGCGCCGGTTCGTATCGACGAGCTTTGCGGCCTGTAAGTGTTCCGTTAACCGGCGTTACCGGCTCGTCTCGACGGGTACCCCTCTCGTACGCACAGCAAAACGACGCGAGAGGAGAGAGATGAATCTCAAGCTGAAGCGTCGCGTTGCCACAGCAGGCGCCGTGACCGTCCTGGCACTCGGCGGCGCCGGTAGCGCACTCGCATGTCACAACCACGGCACCTCCGGTGTCGCCGGTGCGTCGTTCACGCTCCGGCACTCCGTCGAGATGAGTCACGGCGGCTGGCACGGCTCGATGGGCCAGACGTCGCTCTGGTCGACGGTCGAGGCGTACCTCGGCATCTCTGCCGACCAGCTGAAGGCCGACCTGCAGTCGGGCCAGACGCTCGCGCAGATCGCGAACTCGACCTCCGGCAAGTCGTCCGCCGGACTGATCGCCGCGCTCGTCGCGCCGTTCCAGACGGCGCTCGACGCGAAGGTCAGCGCCGGCACGCTGACGTCGAGCCAGGAAACCGACCTCGTGAACTACCTGAACGCCAAGTTCACGGTGCTCGTGAACGGCGACTGGCCCGCCTTGGGCTGGCGCCACGGCGACGACGACTAGCGACGCAGGCGCTCGGGTCGCGGTGCGGGGCGGCGCACCGCGACTCCGTCAGCGCACGCCTTCCTCGGGCTGCGTCGCCGCCGGTGGCTCCTGACGCACGACTGCGGCGACCGCCGCAACGACGATCGCCGCGCCGATGAAGATGCGCACGCTGAGGTGCTCGTTGCGGAAGAGGATGCCGAGCACGATTGCGACGACCGGATTCACGTAGGCGTACGTCGACACGGTTCCGAGCGGCGCGTTCGCGAGCAGCCACGTATAGGCCGTGTAGCCGACGACGGATCCGATCGTCACGAGGTAGGCCCACGCCAGGATCGAGCCGGCCGAAGGTGAGAACGAGCCGGCGTCCGCGATCCCGAGCGGCAGCATCACGAACCCGCCGGCGAGCATCTCGTACATCGTGGCGGCGAAGCTGTTCGCCGGCATCGGCAGCCGCGCCGACAGCACGGACCCGACGGACCACATCAGCGCGGAGGCGATGCAGAGCGCGACTCCCGTCGCCGTCGCACCGCCCGAGGGCTGCAGAAGCAGCGCCACGCCGACGAAGCCCACTCCGACGCCCGCGAGCGCGGGGACCGGCAACCGCTCGCGGCCGAGCAGCCGCAGCACGACGACCCAGAGCGGCACCGACGCGATCAGGAGCGACGCAAGTCCCGTCGGCACGTTCTCCTCGGCGTAGAAGAGAACCGCGTTCGCGCCCGGGAGCAGACACCCGATGACGACGCACGACGCGAGCTCATGCCGCTTGACGCGCAGCGAGCCGCCCCGCGCGCGGACGACGAGCGCCATGATCGTCCCCGCGCAGATGAACCGCGTGGAGACGGCGAGAAGCGGCGGGATCGTCTCCACCGTGATCGCGATGAAGAGATACGTCGATCCCCAGATGATGTAGACGACCCAGAGCGCGCCCCAGACCTTCGCGCGCCTGCTCAACGCACGAGCGACAACGCCGCACCGGCGCCGAGCAGGACGATGCCGAGCGCGCGCGGCCACGAGATGCCGATCTGCTCGACGCCGAAGAGTCCGAAGCGGTCGATCGCCGCGCCCATCACGAGCTGCCCGGCGATCAGGATCCCGATCGTCGCCGTCGCACCGATGCGTGGTTGTGCGAAGGTGATCGTGAACACGACGACGAGACCCATCAGTCCTCCCGACCACATCCACACCGGTGCGCGGAACCCGCCGGCGAATCCGCCGGTGCCGAGACGCGCGACGAGCAGGATCGACGCGGACAGCACGACCTGCACGCACGTCGCGAACGTGAGCGCCTCGAGGACGCCGATCCGCGAGCCGAACCGTCCCATCACCGCGACCTGCACGGAGCCGGCGAGGCCCGCGAGGACGGCGAGCCCCGCCGCTGCCGCGGTCACTGCGTCACGGACTCGTCGCTCTGGAACAGGCTGAAGTCGTTGCCCTCGGTGTCGCTGCAGCGGGCGAACCAGCCGACACCCGGGATCGGCTGCTTGTCGTCCGCCTTGCCGCCGTGCTCGCGGGCGCGCGCGATCGCGGCGTCGATGTCGTCGGTGTCGAAGTAGACGATCGGCCCCTTCCCGTCACCGGGAAAGACCGCGCCGCCCTGGTCCTCGCCCGTGCGGACCATGAAGTACTGCATGCCCATCGGCTCGCTGAACGACCAGCCGCAGAGCGCGCTCCAGAAGCTCTTGGCGCGGTCGACGTCGCGCGCCGGCAGTTCGAAGTGAACCAGCTTTCCCGACATCGCTTATCGTCCCCTCCTGTCGATGGTGAAGGCGCTCGTACTGTATGCCGACGAGCCGGACCCCGAGCGGTACGCCGCGCACGTCGAGCTGTGTCGCAAGGTCGAGGGCGGGACGTTCCGCCACGGGCCGGTCTTCGGGTCGCCGACACGCAGCGCGTATCGCTACTACGCCGAGTGGGAGTTCCCGGATCGCGAGACGTTCGACCGCGCCGCGGCGACGCCCGAGTTCGCGGCGACGGGGAAGGATGCGGTCGAGATGGGCGTCCGCTTCGAGGTCCTGTTCGTCGATGCTTGACGCGCCGCGCCCGCTCGCGCCGGACGAGCTCGGCTTCGAGCGGATCGTCTACACGAAAGAACCGCCGAGGGCGACGATCCGGCTCAACCGTCCCGAAGTGCTGAACGCGTTCGACTTCCGGATGCTGCGCGAGATCGCGCGCGCGGCCGAGGACGCGAGCTGGGACGACGAGATCCGTGTCGTCGTCGTCACCGGGACCGGGCGCGCATTCTGTACCGGCGCCGACCTGCGCTCGTGGGGCGCCGAGCTCGTCGGCGACCCGCCCGCGTACTGGAAGTGGTTCGGAGCGTTCAAGGACATGCACGACCGGCTACGCGAGATCGGCAAGCCGACGCTCGCGCGCATCCAGGGGATCGCGGTCGGCGGTGGCAACGAGCTGCAGATGGCGTGCGACCTCGCGGTGATGGCCGACGACGCGTTCATCCGCCACGTGGGGCCCGAGCATGGCTCCGTCCCGGCAGGCGGCGCGACGCAGTGGCTGCCGATCTTCGTCGGCGACCGCCGTGCGCGCGAGATCATCCTCCTCTGCGACCGCATCTCCGCGCAGCAGGCGGCCGAGTGGGGGCTCGTGAACTGGGCGGTTCCCGCCGCCGAGCTCGACGCGAAGGTGGACGAGGTCGTCGAGAAGCTCGCCGCGAAGCTGCCGCAGACCGTCCGCTACACGAAGCAGCAGCTCAACTGGTGGCGCGACATCTCGTGGCACGAGACCGTCGGGCACGCGCGCGACTGGCTCGCGCTCTCGATGCTCGGCGACGAGGCGAAGGACGCGATCCAGGAGTTCCTCGACCGGTGAGCGTCGACGCGGCGCTCCAGGGCGCCGTCCTGACGATCACGCTCGACCGGCCGGACAAGCTGAACGCCCTCGACACCGCGATGCACGGCGAGCTGCGCGCGGCACTCGAACGCGCTGCGAAGCCGGACGTGCGGGCGGTCGTGCTGACGGGCGCGGGGCGCGGCTTCTGCGTCGGCCAGGACCTCGCGGAGTTCCGGGAAGGCGCGCGCGATGTCGGGGAGCGTCTGCGTACGCTGTTCAACCCGCACGTGCTCGCGATCCGCGTGCTCGACAAGGCGGTCGTCGCGGCCGTGAACGGCCCGGCCGCGGGGGCGGGCCTCGCGCTCGCCCTCGCGTGCGACGTGCGCATCGCGTCGGACGAGGCGAGCTTCGTGCCGGCGTTCGTCGCGATCGGTCTCGTTCCCGACACCGGCGGGACGTGGTTCGCGCAACGCCTGCTCGGCGCATCGCGCGCGTTCGCCTGGCTCGCGACGAACCGACGGCTCACCGCGGCGGAGGCGCAGCAGTGGGGACTCGTCGAGGAGGTCGTTCCCGGCGCGGAGCTCGCGGGCCGCGCGCGCTCTCTCGCAGAGGTCTTCGCGTCGCTGCCGCCGCGCGCGGTCGCCGAGACGAAGCGCCTGCTCGACGCCGCCGCGTCGGCA
>JAFAHG010000134.1 GCA_019237315.1 Actinomycetota bacterium | reverse complement strand
GCGCCTAACGCGATTCGCCGCTGCTCGCTCGACCGGCGGCCACGAGCTCGCGCAGTTCGGCGACGCTGTCCTCCGGAACCCGCTGGCCCACTTCCGCGTAGCCGGCTTCGATCAACTGCCTCAGGTTCGCCATTCGCTCCGGGAAGCCGCGCTCCCATTCGAGCTCGGCTTCAGTCATCTGGAGTTTCTTCCTCTTCCCCATCCGCCAGCAACCTCCTGATGTTGCGCAGCGCCACGACGATATCCGCGAGGGCCGCCGTGACCGCGTGCACATGCCGGTAACCTCCCGGCATGGAGTTCGAGACGCGCGCGATCCACGCCGGGCAGGAGCCCGATCCGGCGACCGGCGCCGTCATCACGCCGATCTACCAGACCTCGACGTTCGCGCAGGAAGAGGTCGGCGTGCACAGGGGCTACGACTACGCGCGCGTCGCGAATCCGACGCGCACCGCGCTCGAGACGGCGCTCGCAAGCCTCGAGGGTGCGGAGCACGGGCTCGCGTACTCGTCGGGTCTCGGCGCAACGACGACCGTCATGCACCTCGTCGACCCGGGCGAGCGCGTCGTCCTGATCGCGGACGTGTACGGCGGCGTGTATCGCATGACCTCGCGGGTCTACGAGCCGAAGGGCTACCGCTTCACGTACGTCCCGGCCGACGAGTTCGACGAGAACCTCGGCTCGTACCTCGGCGACGACGTGCGCCTCGTGTGGGTCGAGACGCCGTCCAACCCGCTGCTCAACGTCGTCGACATCCGCCGCGCCGCAGAAGCAGCGCACAAGGCCGGGGCGATCCTCGCCGTCGACAACACGTTCGCCACGCCGTACCTGCAGCAGCCGCTCGAGCTCGGCGCCGACCTCGTCGTCCACTCGACGACGAAGTACCTCGGCGGCCACTCCGACGTCGTCGGCGGCTTCGTCGCCACGAACGACGCGGCGCTCGCGGAACGGCTGCGCTTCCTGCAGAAGTCACTCGGCGCCGTCCCCGGCCCCTTCGACAGCTGGCTCGTCCTGCGGGGGCTGAAGACGCTCGCCGTCCGCATGCGCCAGCACTGCGAGAACGCGCGCGCCGTCGCCGCGTTCCTCGACGGCCACCCCGCGGTCGAGCGCGTGCTCTACCCGGGGCTACCGGGACATCCGGGGCACGAGACGGCGCGCCGCCAGATGCGCGACTTCGGCGGCATGGTCTCCTTCCTCGCGCCGAGCGAAGCGGAGGCCGTCGCCCTCTGCTCGCGTACGAAGCTCTTCACGCTCGCCGAGAGTCTCGGCGGGGTCGAGAGCCTGATCGAACACCCGGCGCGGATGACGCACGCGTCGACGGCGGACGCGCCCTTCGCAGCGCCCCGCAACCTCGTCAGGCTCTCCGTCGGGATCGAGTCCGCGACCGACTTGGTCGCCGACCTCGAGGCCGCGCTCGCGACGTCGGGCGCGAGAAGCCCGAGCCACGCGAGCGCCTGAGGCAGTCTCCCGTCGGGCCACATCTCGCGCGTGTGGCCCCACGTGCCGTGCACGCTCAGCACGCGCGCGAACGGATTCCAGCCGCGGATCTCGGTGACGAGCAGCGCGGTCTCGTCACGCTGGTCGCGGATGACGCGGTCGCGCGTGCTCCAGTAGAACGCGAGCGGCACGTGCGACAGCGCGAGCTGCCGCGCGTAGTTGTCCGGACTGCGGCGCGCGTACGCGAGCGGTGCGGTGAGCGGCGTGCCGCCGATCTCACGTCGAGCCAGCTCCTGAAGCTGCCGGCCGTCCCTCAACCTCGCGAAGTCCCAGTAGCGCCGCGCCATGTTCGTCGCGGGGTCGAACGCGGCCGCGCCGGCGAGGAGATGCGGGTGCCGTGCGACGAGGAGCAGCACCTCCTGCCCGCCCATCGACCCGCCGACCGCGTAGATCCGGTGCGGGTCGACCGCAACGCCGTTCGCGCGCGCGATCGCCGGCATGCGCGCGAGGTCGCGGATCTGGCCGGGGTCGCCCCACGAGAACCAGTGCAGCCGCCGCCCCTCGCCGCCGGGGTTGATCACCGCGAACTGACCGAGCGTCGGCAGGTAGCCGAAGAAGCGCGCGTTCTGCCGCGCCGAGAGCCCGCGGCCGTGCGGCGAGATGACGAGCGGGATCTCCTGTCCGTGGTATCCCGCCGGCAGGAGCAGGTACGCGGGGCGGACGACGCCGTCGTGCGCGCGGTAGTGGATGACGCGGACCTCGACGGACAGCTTGTCCCGTGCCACCGCCGCGGCGGGCGGCAGCAGGACGAGGAGGGCAAGCGTCGCCAGTGCGAACCGCACGCCGTCGAGGCTAGGCCTCGCATTGCGAAGATGCGGTTATGGATTCGTTGTTCCCCCTCGACCTGCACTTCGGCGGCATCGACCGCGCGATCGGCGTCTACGTCCTCGACTGCCCGGAGGGTCCGATGCTCTTCGACTGTGGGCCGGAAACGACCCTGCCGCGGCTCGAGGAAGCCCTGCGCGAGTGCGATCTCGAGCTCGCCGACATCCGCCACCTGCTGCTCTCCCACATCCACTTCGACCATGCGGGCGCTGCGGGCGCGCTCGTGCGCAGGCATCCCGAGCTCACCGTGTGGGTTTCGGAGATCGGCGCGCCGCACCTCGTCGACCCGTCGCGGCTCGAGCGCTCCGCGCGGCGGCTCTATGGCGAGAGCTTCGACGTGCTCTGGGGCGGACTGACACCGCTCCCCGAAGCGAACCTTCGAATCGCAGCGGGCGACGTCGTCGGATGGGACGCATTCCCGACGCCCGGTCACGCGAGCCACCACGTCAGCTATCTCCGCGAGGGGACGCTGCTTGCGGGCGACGCATGCGGAGTGCGCATCGAGCCCGCGCGCACGATCGTCCCCGTGTCACCGCCGCCCGACATCGACGTCGAGCTCTGGCACGAGACGATCGCGGAGATCGAGCGCCGCGCTCCCGAGCGGCTCGCGCTGATCCACTTCGGCGTCGAGACGAACGTTCCGGACCACCTGGCGCGGCTGCACGAGGAGCTCGACACGTGGGCCGCGCGCGTGCACGACGGCATGACGCAGGACGAGTTCCGCGCGGCAGGTCTGGCCGACGCGGGCGACGACGCCGAGGTCTACGACCGCGTCGCGCCGTACTGGCAGTCCTGGCTAGGACTCCAGCGCTATTGGCAGAAACGCGACGCTAGTAGAGCGGCGGACCCTGCGGCGTGATGTAGCAGTGCCCGGTCTTGTACGCCGTGAACTCATCCGGCAGCCAGACCGCCTGCCACTTGTTGCCCTGCTTCAGCCAGAACGTGTACTCGACGGCGTACTGCGTGCCCTGCGCCGCCGGGTTCTTGAACTGCACCTGGATCTGGATCTCCTGGATGTTCTGCGTGCCGAGCAGCGGCAGCTTCGTCGGGAGCTTCGTCGCGTCCGCGATCGAGACCTTCGTGATCGTGACGCTCTTCGGCGCCGCGGGGTGCGCGCCCTGGCAGTTCTGCCAGTGCGACTGCGAGACCGCCTTCTGGTAGGTCGGGTGGAGATAGCTCCAGACCGTCGAATAGTTGCGCGCGAACGAGGCCTTCGCGACGGCCTTCGCGTTTGCGGCCGCCTGGACGGGCCACGGGTTCGCGAGGTAGCCGCCGATCGGGCGCGTCGTCGGCGTCGGCGCACCTCCACCGAACGCGGACGCAGCCAGGCAGGCAGCTGCGAGCGAGACCAGGGCGACTGTCGCGAGAGCTCTCATAACCCCGCTCACGAGGATAGCCCATCCAGCATCGACCCGTACGCGCTCAGGTAGTCGCGCACCATCCGCACAGGCGAGAAGTGCTGCTCGGCATAGCTTCGGCAGGCCTCGGGCGAGAGCTGGTCGGCTTCGAGGATCGCGGCCGGGGCGACCGACCAGTCGTCGACGATGATCCCGGAGCGTCCGTGCTCGATCACCTCCGGCACGGCACCCCACCGCGTCGCCACGACCGGGGTCCCGCACGCCATCGACTCGATCATGACGAGACCGAACGGCTCCTCCCACTCGATCGGGAACAGCGTCACGCGCGCGTGCTGCAGCAGCTCCACCTTCTCGCCGTGCGACACCTCGCCGACGTACTCGATCCGGTCGTTCAGATGCGGGCGAACGTATGCGTCGAAGTACTGCTTCTCGAGCGGCTCGCGCATCTTCCCCGCGATCTTCAGCGGCATCCCGGTCTCGATCGCGGTGCGGACTGCACGATGCGCCCCCTTGTCGGGGCTCATGCGGCCGACGAACAGCAGGTAGTCGCCGCGGTCCGGAGCGAACGGATAGAGGTCGAAGTCGAGCGCGTTCGGACAGTTGCCGATCCAGTTGAGGTTCGGCTTCGGCTTGCGCTGGTTCATCGAGATCGAGATCAGCCCAACGTTCGGCGACACGGCCGAGACCTGTTCGTAGACCGCGCCGGGAACGCCGTCGACCGGACCGTGCACGGTGTGCACGACGGGCGTGCGCAGCGCGCCGCCGATCGCCGCGCCCATCAACCCGGTGTGGTCGTTGATCAGGTCGAAGTCGTCCTGCCGCGCGTAGCAGTGCAGCGCGTGGCGGAGCTCGGTGAACGTGTGGCCGATCTCGTCGCTCGGCGCCTCCTCGAAGACGTACTCGAGCTTCGCCTTCGTGCGCGACTGGCCGGCGGCGAAAAGCGTCACGTCGTGACCTGCCTCGACGAGCCCGTCGGCGAGGAGCCACACGACCCACTCGATCCCGCCGTAACCGGTCGGCGGCACCGGGAACCAGACCGGTGCGAGCACGGCGATCTTCACGCCGCCTCCACGCGCACGCGTCCGTCCTCGACGCGCGCGTCCCAGTGCCGGTCGAATGCTCGGATCCCCGCGACGCGAATCCCGTCCGCCCACGACGGCAGGTCCGGCGCATCGGTCGCAAGCACGTTGCGCGCGCGGTCGGGGCGGATGCCGAGCAGGAGCTGCAGGAGCAGGACGGGCGCGCCCGCGGCCCAGGCCTGCGGCCGCGCCGCAGTTGGATAGGCGATCGGAAACGGCGTCTCGGAGCGCGCGAGGCCGGCGAACACCTCCGGCAGCTGCCAGCCGAAGTGACCGGCGGCCTCGAGCAGCCGGCGCACGATCCGCTGGCACTCCGACCAGCGTCCCGCGCGCGCGAGACCCCACGCGATCAGGGAATTGTCGTGAGGCCACACGGTTCCGTTGTGGTAGCTGAGCGGATTGAACGCCGCGTCGCGGGTCGACATCGTGCGCACGCCCCAGCCCGACCACAGCGGGTCGGCCATCAGGTGGTCGACGATCGTGTCGACGCGGTGCTCGGGGACGATCCCCGACCAGAGAAGGTGCCCGATGTTCGACGTGAGCGAGTCGACGCGGTTCTTGTCGCGGTCGAGCGCGAGCGCGTAGTAGCCGCCGCGCTCGTCAACCCAGTACGCCTCGTCGAAGCGCTCCTTCAGCTGTTCGGCCTCCGCGTCGAGCCGGTCGGCGAGCACCCGGTCCCGCCACGCGTCGCGCGCGAGCTCGGCCATGCGGCGCTTCGCGTCGTAGACGTAGCCCTGCACCTCGCACGGTGCGATCGGCGACTCGGCGATGCGTCCGTCGTGGAAGCGCTGCGAGTCGCCGGAGTCCTTCCACGACTGGACGACGAGGCCGCGCGGCGATCGGCGCAGGAACTCGACGAACCCATCGTGGTCGCGGTCGCCGAACTCGTCGATCCAGCGCAGCGCGGCGAGCGCGGGTTCCTTCAGCTCCGTCACGAGACCGCGGTCGTCCGTCCACCGCCAGACCTCGGAGAGCAGGATGAGATAGAGCGGGGTCGCGTCGAGCGTGCCGTAGTAGCGGTCGAACCAGTGCACGGCCGCCTTGCCGCGCCGAACCTCGTGCACGATCTTGCCCGGCTCGGCATCGCGCGACGGGTCGTTTTCCGTCGCCTGCAACGCCGCGAGCGCACGGAGGGCGGTGCGTGCGAGCTCCGGTCCGAAGAGGAGCGTCTGCAGGCACGTGATGATCGTGTCGCGGCCGAACACGGTCATGAACCACGGCATCCCGGCAGCGGGCAGCTTCCCGATCACCCCGTCGGCGCGCATCCGTAACGCGGCGAGGTCGTTCACCGACCGCGAGAACGTGTGCTCGAGCGCGTCCCAGCTCGTGCGCAGCTGCGGCACGCGGAGCTGCCATGCAGCGAGCGAGTCGCGCACGCGCGTCAGTTCGTCGCCGAACGCCAGCGCAGGTTCGCTTCCGTTCGCGTGCGGGAAGACGTCGACAACGAGCTCCCAGCGTTCGCGTGGCCCGAGCTCGACGTCCCAGATCGCGTCCCCGCCGTGGCGCCGAGGCCGGTGCGAGAACGCGACCACCGTGACGTCGTCGTCCTCGGTGAAGCGCACCGACGTGTCGTTCCACTCGGGGTCGCGCGCAGGCGGAAGCGGCGGCGCGTGCATCGGGTCGCCGAGCGTGAAGTCGCGGTCCTTCACGGCGAAGATGTCGGCGAAGTCGCTCGCCAGCTCGAGCTCGACCTGGAACCGATGCGTCTCCATCGACTCGTTGCGGATCGTGATCCGGTCCTGCATCGACTCACCCACGAAGCGCGATCGCACGATCGAGAGCACGTCGTTCGGCAATCCCGACGCGACCGGGTTGCGCAGATAGAACGCCGCCGAGAAGTACTCGACCTGACCCGACGAGAGCAGGAGCGGGCGCGCGCCGTTCACCGTCAGGACGAGACGCGAGAGGCGCCGCGTGTCGTCCGCGTAGAGCCCCGTCGTCTCGCCGGCGATGTCGCCGCGCTCGTCGCAGATGCAGAAGGTCGAGCCTTCGAGAATCGTGAGCATCAGGTGCGGCGGTTGATGCGCGCGCCGCTCGACTGGTCGATCGACATGACGACGACCTCGTCGACGACGACGTGCAGCGGCCGTGTGACCGCGAACAGGATGCAGTCGGCGACGTCGTCCGCGGTGAGCGGCCGCGTGCCCTCGTACACCGCCTTCGCCTGCGCCTCGTCGCCCTTGAAGCGCACCTTCGAGAACTCCGTCTCGACGAGACCGGCGTCGACGGTCGTCACGCGGATGTCGCGGCCGAGCAGGTCTTCGCGGAGCGCGCGCGTGAAGCCGCGGACGGCGAACTTCGACGTGACGTAGCTCGATCCGTTCGGGTACGCCCAGCGTCCCGCGATCGAGCCCATGTTCACGATGTGCCCCGGCTCGCGCAGCGAGCGCTGGAGCACGAGCCGCGTCATGCGGACGAGGCCGTTCACGTTCGTCTCGAAGACGGTGCGCTCGTCCTCCTCGGTCGACTGGTCGACGGGGTAGCGCCCGAGCGCGAGGCCTGCCGCGTTGACGAGGACGTCCGCGGGCCCCGCGGCGTCGACAAAGCGCTCGCAGCTCTCCGGATCGCGCACGTCGAGCTCGAGCGCGACCTGCGTCTCGAGCCGCGCGACGCGCCGCGCGCCGCCGACGACGCGCGCGCCTTCCGCCGCGAGCATGCGCGCGGTCGCCGCGCCGATGCCGCTCGACGCACCGGTGACGATCGCGGTCTTCCCGTCGAGCCGGCCCACGCCGGGACGTTATCTAGGCCGGCAGGAGCGCGACCGTGCCGGTCGACTTCTGGTTGTGCTTGTCGGCGACGACGATCGTGACCATGTACTGCTTCTTCTTGACCGGCTTGTACTTCACGGTCACCGGCACCGTCTGCTGCGAGCTCAAGGCCGAGACCTCCTGGGCGACCGCGACCTTCTTCTTGCCGTCGAGGACCGCGTAGGTGACGAGCACCCTGGAGCCGGTGGGGTCGTGATAGGCGATGAACGGCGCGTAGAAGTTCACGACCGGATAGCGGCCCGGCGCGACGACCTGCGACTGGCCGACGATCGTCTTCGCGACCGAGGAGAACGCCGCGTAGCCGGGCTTCTTCGCACCGCCGTTCGTCAGGAACCCGCTCTGCCACGTCGCCGGGCTGTCGCGCAGCGTGAACCAGACGAACATGTCGACGTACGGGCTCGCGGCCGCCATCTTCAGCGCCGTCCTGGCGTCGGCTGCCTGCTGGGCGTACGTGACGCCCGCCCGGTACTGCGGCTTCGTCTGCTCACCGTATTCCGTGATCCAGATCGGCACACGGCGGTGGAACCACTGCTGCAGCGACTGGCCGAACTGGTCGATGCGCGTCAGCGTCACGTTCGGCCACGCGACCTTCTGCGTCGGGCCGAGGAACGGGTCGGTCGGGTACGGGTGCGTGGCCCACGCGTCGAACGGAAGGTGCGGATCGAGACGCGAGAGCTGGTACGCGAACGTCGCCGGTGCAACCGTGTCCGGGAAACCCGGCACCGGCTTGTTGCGGCCGCGGTTCGACGTCTCGCCGACGGCGACGAGGGCCTGCGGGTTGCCCAGCTTGATCGCGCGGTACGACGCGAGGTAGAGGCGCAGGTACTCACGCGGGCTGACGATCGTCGAGCCGGAGAACTGCGGCGTCAGGAAGAGCTCGAGGTTCGGCTCGTTCCACACCGACCAGCGCGACACGAGACCGTGGCCGTGGTGGCCGTTGTAGCGCGTGGACAGCATCTGCGCGAACTGCGAGAGCGTCGTGACGCTCGTCGGGGGGTGGTTCGGCGTCTGCCCGCCGTTCGCCCACTTGGGGCACTCCGAGATGTTGATCATCACCTGGAGGCCGTACCGGAGCGCGTTGTCGACGAGCGCGTCGAGGTCGCTGAGCTTGTACGCAGGGTCGTCGCCGTTCAGCGGGTTCGCCGGTTTCGTCGCGGCGATCTGCGACCAGTCGGCGGTCACGTGGATCACGGATGCCCCCGCCTTCTGGGCGGCGAGCAGGTTCTGCGCCGTGTTCGGCGACCAGCGGAAGCTGTAGTCGTCGTAGAACCCGACCGGCATGCGCGGTTCCGCCATGGCGGCGGCCGAAGAAAGCGTCAACGCGACAAGAGCGAGAGCGACGATACGCACGATGGAGCCCAACCTCCTCCTCTGACCAGACACACGGATAACCCTGCCGCGCTCAGGCTAAACGAGCGAGGTGACCAACTTGTTAGGGCGATATGCGGGTCCGACTCGAAAGCCGGAGCCGCACGTCGTGCAAGTCAGACACGAAGGCGGCCGGCAGCGGCGCCCGCGTCGCGCAGCCACGCGGCGAGCTCGTCCGTCAGCGCGCCGCGCTCGAGGCGGAAGCGCCAGTTGCCGGACGAGGTCGCAGGCGTGTTCATCCGGGCCTTGCTTCCGAGCCCGAGGACGTCCTGCACCGGAACGATCGCGATCTCGCCGGGCGAGGCGAGCGCCAGCTCGACGAGGATCCGGTGCGGCTCGCGCGACTCGATCCCGAGCTCCTGCGCAAGCGCGCGTGCGCGTGCCTTCGCCTGCTGCGGCGCCGAGGCCCACCACCCGGCAGCGGTGTCGTTGTCGTGCGTTCCCGTGTAGACGACGCGCCGCTTCGGGAAGTCGAGAGGATCGCTGCGCGCCGCGAGCTCGAACTGGAGGACGACGGTTCCGAGGATGCCGAGCTCGTCGCGCAGCGCGTGCACGGGCGGCGTGATGACGCCGAGGTCCTCGGCGATCAGGTCGACCTTCCCGAGCTCGCCCGCGACGGCGTCGAAGAGCGCGCGCCCGGGCCCGCGCCGCCACGTCCCGCGCATGGCCGTCTTGTGGCCCTTCGGTACCGACCAGTATGCGACGAACCCGCGGAAGTGGTCGATGCGGATCGCGTCGAAGAGCTCGAGCATGCGCCGGAAGCGCTCGATCCACCATCGGTATCCCGTGCGCCGGAGCTCGGCCCAGTCGTACAGCGGATTGCCCCAGAGCTGGCCGGTCGCGCTCCATTCGTCGGGCGGGACGCCGGCGACGAATCCGTCCTGGAAGAGCTCCGGGTGCGCATGCTCGTCGGCCGAGTCGGGCGCGACGTAGATCGGGATGTCGCCGATCAGGCGGACGCCGCGCTCGGCTGCGTAGGCGCGAAGCGCCGACCACTCCCGCTCGAAGCGCACCTGGTCGGCGAGCGCGCCCTCGCCGCCGAAACGGGCCCAGTCGGCTGCCCAGTACGGATGCCGTGCCGCGAAGCTCTCGATCTCCGCCGGGGCGACCGCCGCGTCCGGGTCCGCGAGGAGCGCGGGCGAGCAGGCGAACGCGGAGGCGGCCCGGTACGGGGAGCCGTCCCGGTCCGGCGGGCCGAGCGGCAGGAGCTGCCACCAGGTCTGGCCGGCGGCCGCGAGCCAGTCGACGAACGCGTAGGCCTCCTCGTCGAGCCGGCCGCTCGGCAGGGAGGTCGGGTGGAGCAGGATGCCGCTTGCGCGCTTCGTCACTTCGAAGATTGTGAGGCCCGGGCTTCGGGCATCCTCTCGGCTCCGGCATGCCCCCGTCTGCTCCACGAAAACCGCCGAGCCGGATCCGCGTCGAGCACGTCGCGCCCGTGCTGGACGACGGCCGCTACCCGATCAAACGGACGGTCGGCGAGCGCGTCTCCGTCTCCGCGGACATCTTCCGCGACGGCCACGAGATCCTCGACGGCTGCGTGCGCTCGCGCGGGCCCGGCGCGAAGAAGTACAGCTCGACGCCGCTGCACGCCTTCGGCAACGACCGCTTCGGCGCCGACTTCGAGGTGACCGAGTGCGGCCGCTGGGAGTACGGCGTCGAGGCGTGGGTCGACCGCGCGGCGAGCTGGCGCGACGAACTCTCGCGCAAGGTCGCGGCGGGCCAGGAGGACCTCGCGAGCGAGCTCGCCGAGGGCGCGGACATCCTCGGCGTGACGGACCTCGACGTCACAGCTGCGCTCGCATCGACGGCGTCCGACAAGCACGAGGCGGTGAAGGAGGGACCGTTCGCGGTCGCGGTCGACCGAGAGCTCGCGCGCTTCGGTGCGTGGTACGAGCTCTTCCCGCGTTCGTTCGGCGGCTTCAAGGGCGTCGAGAAGGTGCTGCCGCAGCTCGCGGCGCTCGGCTTCGATGTCGTGTACTTCCCGCCGATCCACCCCATCGGCCGCAGCGGCCGCAAGGGGCGCAACAACACCCTGCCGGCGAAGGCGAACGACCCCGGGAGCCCGTGGGCGATCGGCGCGAAGGAAGGCGGTCACACCGCGGTGCACCCGGACCTCGGGACGCTCGCCGACTTCGACCGGCTCGTCGCGACGGCGAAGGAGCTCGGCCTCGAGATCGCGCTCGACTTCGCGATCCAGTGCTCGCCCGACCACCCGTGGATCACCGAGTACCCCGAGTGGTTCAAGTGGCGGCCGGATGGGACGATCAAGTTCGCGGAGAACCCGCCGAAGCGCTACCAGGACATCGTCAACGTCGATTTCGACTCCGAGGACTGGCGCGGACTGTGGGAGGCCCTGCGCGACGTCGTCCTCTTCTGGATCGGACACGGCGTGCGCGTGTTCCGCGTCGACAACCCGCACACGAAGCCGCTGCCGTTCTGGGAGTGGGTGATCGCCGAGGTGCGCCGCGACCATCCCGAGGCGATCTTCCTCGCCGAGGCGTTCACCCGGCCCGCGATGATGCGCGCGCTCGCGAAGGCCGGCTTCAACCAGTCCTACACGTACTTCACCTGGCGCAATACGCGGCAGGAGCTCGAGGAATACGTGACCGAGCTCGCGACCGAGACGGTCGACTACTTCCGCCCGAACTTCTTCGCGAACACACCCGACATCCTCCACGAGTACCTCCAGGGCGGCGGCCAGGCCGCGTTCGAGGCGCGCCTCGTGCTGGCCGCGACGCTCTCGCCGAGCTACGGCATCTACTCGGGCTTCGAGAACTGCGAGAACGTGCCGCTGCGTCCCGGCAGCGAGGAATACCTCGACTCCGAGAAGTACGAGCGCAAGGAGCGCCGGCTCGACGGGGAGCTGCTGCCGCTCGTCGCGCGCCTCAACGCCGCCCGGCGAGCCAACCCG
>JAFAHG010000220.1 GCA_019237315.1 Actinomycetota bacterium | reverse complement strand
GCCGACCTACCCGGTGAACCCGTGGACGAACTCGTTCACCGGAGGCACGCAGTTCGCGCTCGGCCTAGATCTCGCGCGCCAGATCGAGGTCGCAAACCGCGCGAAGCATCCGGCGGTCGTTCTCGTCAGCGACCTGCAGGACGACCCGAACGATCTCGACCGCCTGACGACGGTGCTCGGCGAGTACAAGGCGAACAAGATCGCGCTCACCGTCATCCCGCTGAACGCGGCGCAGAACGACCTCGCGCGGTACGTCGGGATCGCGACGAAGATCATCCCCGCCGAGCTGCCGGCGCAGAACCCGTCCGCGGGTGCACCGCCGCATGCGAGCTTCCCGACGTGGCTCGTCGTGCTCGCAGTCGCGGCAGCGGCCCTGCTCGGAATGAACGAGATCCGCGCCGCACGCCTGCGCTGGGGGACCGCATGAGCCGCGTTCGCATCGCGCTCGCAGCGGTCACGCTCGTGCTTGCGGTTCTCGTTGCGCTCTTCGCCGCCGACCTGCGGAGCTGGCACGCAGCGGTGCAGGCGGGCGACGTCCGCTACCAACAGGACCACGCCGGCGTCGCGTGGAAGGCCTCGACGCTCCTTCCGGCGAGCCTCTCGCGCGGCGCGCTCGGGATCTCAGGTGATCTGGCGGTCCGCCGGGCGGCGACGCAGTTCGCGTACGTGCGCACGCTCGGGAACGGCGTCGACAACGGCTACTCGGAGTCGCAGCGCCGCGCCGCGCTCGAGACGACGCTGACGAACCTCGCCGGCAGCGGCGACCGCCGACGCGACTCGATCGTCGACAACATGCTCGGCATTCTCGCCTTCCAGGACTCGCAGCAGTCCGGCCCGAGCGCAGCCGCGCCCGTCGACCGTGCGGTGAGCGACTTCGAGTCCGCCGTCGAGCTCGATCCGTCGAACGAGGACGCGAAGTTCAACCTCGAGTGGCTGCGCCGCCAGCTCGTCGCCCACGGACAGCGCGGCGGCGGAACGGCCGGTCAGGGCACGCCGGCAAAGGGCCACAAGGGCGCGGGCGGCGGCGTCCCCGGCCGCGGCTACTGATGACCGGCTCGCTCGTCTTTCTGACTCCGCTCGGTCTCGTAGCCGCTGCGGCACTCGCACTCCCGCTCGCGGGGCTTGCGTTCGCGTCGCGCCGCGAGGAGAGCGCGCGGCGCCTCCTGCGCCTCCCGGCCCCTCTTGCGGTGCAGCGGCTCGGACGCGCCGCCGCACTCGCGGCCGTCCCGCTCGTGCTCGGCGTCGCGGCGACGCAGCCCGCGCTGCGCTCGAAGCAGACGACGCGCGTGCGCACCGACGCGGAGGCCTTCTTCCTCGTCGACATCTCGCGTTCGATGAGCGCGTCGCGCACACCGTCGAGCCCGACACGGCTCGCACGTGCGAAGGACGATGCCCTGCGGCTCCGCGACGCGATCCCGCAGGTCCCCTCGGGGATCGCGACGCTCACCGACCGCGCGCTCCCGATGCTCTTCCCGAACGCCGACCCGAATGTCTTCGCCGCGACCCTCCGCAGCGCCGTCTCGGTCGAGGAGCCGGGCCCGACGACGTCGAATGTGCTCGCCACCACCTTCTGCCAGGCGGAGACCTGCCCCCTCGGTTCTCTCGCGACGCAGAACTTCTTCGGGGCAGGAACGAGGCGGCGTCTCGTCGTGCTGCTCACCGACGGCGAGAGCGGTCCGTTGGACCTGCAGCTCCTCAGCCACGAGCTCGGGACGACGAAGCTCGTGATCGTGCACGTGTGGTCGCCGACCGAGCGCGTGTACGACGGGACACGTCCCGAGGAGGGCTACCACGTGCACCCCGAGAGCACCGCGCTGCTCGCGCAGATCGCGCAGGCGGTGAACGGCCACGTCTTCACGGAAGGCGCCCTCGGCGCGGCGGCCGCCGCACTCCGCACCGATCTCGGCAGCGGCCCGACGAAGGTTCTCGGTCGCACCGAGCGTACGCGGACGCTCGCGCCCTACGTCGCGCTCCTGGCGCTCCTGCCGCTCGCCTACCTGCTGCGCGGCAGCGTCACACGCGGCCTCGCCGCCTCGCTGCGCGAGCTCCTCGAGGAGCTGCTCGACCTATCCCGAGTGAACGCAGCGGTGCGAGCTCGAGCTCTTCTGGCCCGGCCCGCAGATCGGTAGGTCGAACTGGTTCGCCTGCGAGTTCAGGTAGGACGGGATGTGGTACGGCACCGGCGTCGTGTCGTGTAGCGCGATCCCGCCGTCGATGCCGACGTTCTTCGCGACCGGCTTGCCGTCGAACCGGAAGACCATCTTCCCGCCCGAGATGCACGTGCACTTCGGCGGCGCGAGCTTCAACCCGTCGCAGGAGATCGTGTTGTCGTCGAGCAGCGTGCACGTTCCCATCGTGCTGCCGACGACCTTCGTGATCTTCACCGAGACGGTGTGGAACCAGAAGCTGTTGATGAAGCCGACGTTGCTGAAGTTCTGCACCGTCACCTCGTAGCGCCCCGGCGAGACCTCACGCACGACGTCGGTCGTGTCGAGCCCGGAGCGGTCGAGCTCGTCGGGGTCGGTTCCCGGCAGGAACTTGCGGAACTGGCCGACCTGGATCTCCTGGGCGCGGAGCTGCGCCGCGGTCGGTGCGTTCCCGCCGCCGCCTCCGCCCCCGCAGCCTGCGAGGAGGAGCGCAGCCGGAACGAGCAGGACGAGCAGTACGCGCCTTCCCAAGACGCGCCCATCGTAGCGCGCGGTCCACGCGGCTGCGCGGGGCCCCGAAGGGCCTCCGCGCAGCGCGCCTGGAGCTAGGACGCCTCTGGCCTAGAGGCTGAACGCGGTGAGCTGCTCACCGTGTCCGTTGTACGCCGCCGTCCCGATCGGGGAGAGCGTCGTGTAGATGGCCACGTACTGCTTGCCGTTCACGGAGTACGTCATCGGCGAGCCGTTCATCTGGCCGCCCGGCGACTGCCACGTCCAGAGCGGGCCCTGGCCGGTCGTCGCGTTGTACGCGGCGAGCGTGCCGCCCCAGTTGCGGTTCGCGGTGAGCGTGAGGCTCGTCGTCGAACCCTGGGAAGCGTCACCCCACGAGGCCAGGAAGAGCAGGTTGCCGGCGGTCGTGACGTTCCCGCCGTAGCAGCCCTTCGACCACGTGCCGTCCGTGTAGCCCGGGTTCACCCCGGCCGTCAGGACGCCGTTCTTGTAGGTCTCACCCCACAAGAAGTCCTGCCAGTTGATCGTGTTCGACGCCATGTCGACCGACGTGATCCACACGCCGCCGAGCACGGTGCCGGTGCTGTTCTTGTGCCAGTCGGTCGAGGAGGCATTCTCCTGCGCCGCCGAGTTGCCGTTGCCGCAGCCGATGAACGCATTCAGCAGCGGGTCATAGGTCGAGCGGTTGTAGTTGTAACCGCACGAGCACGTCGGATACAGCGTGTA
>JAFAHG010000045.1 GCA_019237315.1 Actinomycetota bacterium | reverse complement strand
CGCCCTCAACAACGAGTACCCGACCCAGCCGTGGTTCACCTGCAACCAGGCGCAGATGGGTGTCAACGGCGTCGCAGCCGCACAGGCGGCCTCGGTGCACTTCGGGCAGACGATGCCGAAGGGCACGACGTGCGCGATGTCGTACCTGATCGACCACGACTACAACGACGCCGACGGCGCGTTGGTGGTCGCGACCTACCCGGTGGGCACGAACGGTTCTCCCGTGAAAGCGGAGCCGGTGTTCACCGCGACGTACTCGGACCACTACACGCTGTATCCGACGTGCTCGTGCGGTTACAACTACAACCGCTCGACCTACGACCCGCTGCTGAATGCGTTCATCGGCTGCGGCAACGGCAACTCGGCGGCGCAGGAGAACGCCTCGGCGACGGACTGGCACAAGAACAGCACCGGCACCGTGCTCGGCGGCGTGTGGATCACGTCGGTCGACATGGCGTCGAACACCGTGAACTGGCAGGACTTCCTGTGGGGCGAGACCTACTCCAACGGGAAGCTCACGCCGGGTGTGAACAAGGGCTACACGGACGGCACGTGGTCGAAGGGCTGCTACGGCGGGAACGTCTCGACCGCCGGCAACCTGCTCTTCCTGGCCTCGTGGGGTGACGCTTCCCAGGGTTCGACGACGCAGCTGACGCTGTCGGCGAACCGCAACTGGGGCGGCACGCTCGCCGCGTACAACGCGACGACCGGCGAAGGCCCGCTCTGGACGTGGCAGTCCGCAGGCGGCCAGATGAACGGCTCGCCCATGACCTACCAGGTCGGCGGCAAGCAGTACGTGGCCATCTATACGACGCTCTCCCCGATCGGGACGGCGGCGTACAACGGCCACGGCGAGCAGCTCACCGCCTTCAGCCTGTAGGCAGGCAGAGAGCCCGGTGTGCGGGAGACCGCACACCGGGCTCTTCTTTTCGCGTGCGAACCGCACTACTGTGTGAGCCGGTGCAGGCAATGAAGAGCAATGCCGCGCGGCGCTTCGTCGGAATGCGCTGGTGGCTCGGCTTCGCGTTCGCAGGCGTCGCGGCGGTCACCGCGGTGGCTGTCGTCGCCGTGTTCAACTTCCACGCCGATGCGGCGCTGCAGCGGAACGCCGACGTCTACGCAGCCGGCGCGACCACGCTCGCGGCCGACGAGCTGCGTGGAGACGGACTCGGGGCTCTCCGCGCGCAGCTGCCGCGTATCGCGTCGCGGCGCCACATCGCGCTTTTCGTCTTCGACCAAGGTGGAAGACTCCTCACACCGCCTCGTTCGCACGGAGTGACCTGGTCTCGCGTCCCGTCCGGGCGCGTTGCGGTGAGCGCGGCGCTCGCGCACCGGCGGTACGTGCGCGGCTCGGACGAAGGTGTCGTCGCCGCAACCCGAATCGAACGCGGCGAACACGGGCCGGTCCTCGTCGGGTACGCGTTCCGTCCGGAGCTCGCGGCGCAGCTCGGTCTCGTCCACCACGAGTTCTGGGTGGCGA
Organism: Actinomycetota bacterium; assembly: GCA_019237315.1. GTDB lineage: Bacteria > Actinomycetota > Thermoleophilia > Gaiellales > Gaiellaceae > PALSA-600. The sequence continues at coordinate 12,396 of JAFAHG010000045.1, read as the reverse complement.
CCCTCGTCGCGCTCGCGCTCGGCGGCGCGCTCGGGATCACCACGGCCGTGCTGATCAGCCGCCGCCTCGCGCGCCTCGCGCGCGCCGCGCGCGCCATCGGGGAGGGCGACCTCCGCACCGCCGTGAGCTCGCGCTTCCCCGACGAGGTCGGAAGCCTCGCCGATTCGATCAACGAGATGAAGACCTCGCTCGACCATGCGTTTCGCACGCTCGAACGGCAGGAGCAGGCGCAACGCGAGTTCGCCGCAAATGCCGCGCACGAGTTCCGCACGCCGCTCGCCTCGATCGTCACCGCGGTCGAGATGCTCCAGACGGGTGCGAAAGACGATCCGGAGGCGCGTGACGCGTTCCTCGACGTCGTCGAACGCGAGGCGGGACGGCTCAGCAGGCTGATCCGCGCGCTGCTCGTCCTCGCGCGCGCACAGGCGCACGAGGAGCGGCCGCGGACCGGCCCGATCGACGTCGCCGGGGTTCTCCGCCGGACGGCCGCGTCGTTCTCGCCCGCACCGGGCGTCGAGCTGCAGGTCGACTGCGCGGCGAGGCTGACCGTCACCGGCGACTCGGACCTGCTCGAGCAGGCTGTCACGAGCATCGTCGCAAACGCGGTCAAGCACACGCACGCGGGGTCGATCACCCTGTACGGCTGCGAGGACGACGGACGCGTCGTCGTCGAGGTTCGCGACACTGGCAGCGGGATCGCGCCGCACGAGCGGCGGCGCATCTTCGACCGCTTCTACACCGCGGGCACGGAACGCGATGGATTCGGGCTCGGCCTCCCGATCGCGCAGGCGGCCGTGACCGCGCTCGGCGGCGAGATGCAGCTCGAGTCCGCCGAGGGCGAGGGGACGACGATCACCCTCACGTTCGAGGCGTCGCGTCAGCCGGTGCTTGCATGACGAGCATCCTGCTCGTCGACGACGAGCCGTCCCTCGTCCGCGGCCTGAAGTACGCGCTCGAGCGTGAGGACTACGACGTCGTCGTCGCGGAGGACGGGCTCCGGGGCGCGGAGGCCGCGCGCAGCCGGACGTTCGACCTCGTCCTCCTCGACGTGATGATGCCGCACCTCTCGGGGATCGAGCTCTGCCGGCTCATCCGGGCCGAGAGCGACGTGCCGATCATCATGCTGACGGCGAAGGACGCCGAGAACGATCTCATCACCGGCCTCGAGAGCGGCGCCGACGACTACGTCACGAAGCCGTTCTCGGCCGCCGTGCTCCTTTCGCGCATCCGCGCGCTGCTGCGGCGGCGCGCTCTCGAGCAGGCAAACGGCGGGCGCGAGCTGACGCGCGTCGTCGGCGGGATCTCGATCGACCTCGCACGCGACGAGGTCGAGGTCGACGGGCGGCCCGTGTCGCTGACGCCGTCGGAGTTCAAGATCCTCGCGCTCCTCGCGGCCGCTCCGAACGTCACCCACACACGCGAGGAGATCATGGAGCACCTCTGGGGGAGCAGCTTCATCGGCGACGCGCACACCTGCGAGGTCCACATCTCGTCGCTGCGGAAGAAGATCGAGCGCGACCCGAGGGTCGCGGAGCGGCTCGTCACCGTGCGCGGCGTGGGCTACCTGCTGCGGGCCTAGGTCAGTAGCTCGCGCACGCGCGGAACGACCTCGGTTCCGTAGAGCTCGATCGCGTGCATCAGGTGCTCGTGCGGCATGGCGCCGTTCGCGTACTTGAGGTCGAACCTGTCGAGGCCGAGCGTGCGCACGGTGCGCGCGATCTTCTCCGCAACGGTCTGCGGCGAGCCCGCGAAGACGGCGCCGTGAGCGATCTCGCCCTCGAACTGGTCGCGGCTCGTCGGCGGCCAGCCGCGCTCGGCGCCGATCCGGTCGCGCTGCTCCTTGAAGTACGGGAAGAGGAGCTCGGCCGCCTCGTCGTCCGTGTCGGCGACGAATCCCGGCGCGTGGACGCCGATCGGGAGCGACGGCGTGCCGAGCTCGGCGAGCGCGCGCCGGTAGAGCTCCGCGTAGGGCGCGAAGCGCTCGGGTGCGCCGCCGATGATCGCGAGCATCAGGCCGAAGCCGTAGCGTGCGGCGCGCACGACCGACTGCGGTGTGCCGCCGACGCCGATCCACACGCGCAGGCCCGACGCCGTCTTCGGATACACGTCCGCGTTCTCGAGCGGCGGCCGGATCGTGCCGCGCCACGTGACGGGGCGTTCCTGCACGAGCTCGGCGAAGAGGTCGAGCTTCTCCTCGAAGAGCCGTTCGTAGTCCGCGAGGTCGAAGCCGAACAGCGGGAACGACTCGGTGAACGACCCGCGGCCGAGGGTCACCTCGGCGCGTCCGTTCGAGACCGCGTCCAGCGTCGCGAACCGTTCGTAGACGCGGACCGGGTCGTCCGAGCTGAGGACGGTGACCGCCGTTCCGAGCCGGATGCGCTCGGTGCGCGCCGCGATCGCCGCGAGCACGACCTCCGGCGCGGTGATCGCGAAGTCGCGGCGGTGGTGCTCGCCGACGCCGAAGGCGTCGATCCCGACCCGGTCCGCGAGCACGGCTTCCTCGACGACGTCGCGCAGGACGTCGGCGCCGGGGCGCGGCCGGCCGTCGTCGCCGACGGTGACGTCGCCGAACGTGTCGAGGCCGAACTCGATGTCTACCGCTCGCCGACCGGCACGTAGTGGCGGAGGTCCTCGCCCGTGTAGATCTGGCGCGGGCGCGCGATCTTCTGCTCGGGGTCGGTGATCATCTCCTCCCACTGGGCGATCCATCCCGGCAGCCGACCGAGCGCGAAGAGCACCGTGAAGTAGTCGGTCGGGTAGCCCATCGCCTTGTAGATGAGGCCCGAGTAGAAGTCGACGTTCGGGTACAGCTTGCGTGAGACGAAGTACTCGTCCTCGAGGGCGACGCGCTCCAGCTCGAGCGCGATCTCGAGCTTCGGGTCGACGCCTGTCTCTCCGAACACCGCGTGCGCAACGTCCTTGATCAGCGCCGCGCGCGGGTCGTAGCTCTTGTAGATCCGGTGGCCGAAGCCCATGAGCCGGCCGTGGTCCTTCTTCACGTCGGCGACGAACGACGGGACGTTCTCGACGGTCCCGATCGCGTCGAGCATGCGGAGGACAGCTTCGTTCGCGCCGCCGTGCAGCGGGCCGTAGAGCGCCGCGATCCCCGCGGAGACCGCTGAGAACGGGTCGACGCGAGAGGAGCCGACGCTCCGAACCGCGTTCGTCGAACAGTTCTGCTCGTGGTCCGCGTGCAGGATGAGGAGCGTCTCGAGTGCGCGCTGGAGCACCGGGTTCGCCTCGTGGCGGCCGCCGATCTCGAACGTCATGTTGACGAAGTTGCCGATGTAGTCGAGGTCGTTGCGCGGCAGCACGTAGGGAAGCCCGTGCGCGTGACGGAAGATGTACGCGGCGATCGTAGGCAGCTTCGCGATCAGCCGGACGCGCTGAAGGTAGCGGTTCTCCCGGTCGTCGATCGCCTTCGCGTCCGGATAGAACGTCGAGAGGGCTCCGACCGCGCCGAGCAGCATCCCCATAGGGTGCGCGTCGTAGCGGAAGCCTTCCAGGAACTTCGTGACGCTCTCGTGGACGTAGGTGTGGTAGCGCACGTCGTCCTGCCAGCGCGCGAGCGCTTCTGCATCCGGCAACTCGCCCTCGAGCAGCAGGTAGGCCGTCTCGAGGAAGCCCGCGTTCGCGGCGAGCTCCTCGATCGGATAGCCGCGGTAGCGGAGGATGCCGGCATCGCCGTCGAGGTAGGTGATCGCGCTGCGACACGTCGCCGTGTTGAGGAACGCGGGGTCGTACGAGAGGAGACGACGGAGCTCGGGCGCGTGGATCGCGCCGTCCTGCACCGGCACGGTGTACTGCTCGCCGGTGCGGTTGTCGATGATCGTCAGCGACTCGTCGGCCACCGCCCTGAGACTACCGCCGCATGGGCGGGTATCCTGGCCCGCAAGCGCGATGGTCGAGCTCAACGGGATCCGGCTCCGGAACCGGACGGTGACGTCCGCGAGCCTTCTCGGCTATGGCGCCCGCCCCGCGAACCGCTTCTTCCCGTACGGCCTGAGCCCGGTCGGGCAGTTCGTCCCGCTCGAGCGCCTCGGTGCCGTGACGACCCGGACGCTCACGCTCGAGCCGCGCGAGGGGCACTTCACGACGCGCACCGACTGGCGCATGCGCGAGTGGCCGCAGCTCGTCCGCCGCTACCGTGGCACGCTGCGCCGCGTCGACGAGGGGTGGCTCAACGCGTTCGGCTGGTGCAACATCGGGATCGAGGCGTACTTCCGCGACTACTTCCCGCGCACGGATCACCTGAACAGGATCGTCTCGCTCGGCGGCTTCTCGGGCGACGAGTTCAGGCAGCTCGTCGAGGTCGTGAACGAACGCGCGCCTGCCGGTTCGATCGCCGCCGTCGAGCTCAACGTCTCGTGCCACAACGTGAACTTCGACTTCGACGAGATCGTCGAGGACGTGCTCGCACAGGTGGTGCCGCTCAGCCGGCACCCCGTCATCCTCAAGCTCTCTCCCGACGCCGACTACGTCGCGCACGCGAAGCTCGCCGAGCGCCACGGCGTCGCCGCGCTGACCGCGATCAACACCGTGAAAGGTCTCCGCCTCGACCCGGAGACCGGTGCGCCGCTGCTCGCGAACCGCTACGGCGGGATCAGCGGCCGAGCGGTCAAGCCGATCGCGCTGCGTGTCGTCGCGGAGCTGCGCGACGCGGGGATCGAGTTGCCGATCATCGCGACCGGCGGCATCCGCACGTTCGACGACTGCCGAGAGTTCTTCTGGGCCGGCGCCGACGCCGTCAGCCTCGGGTCCGAGCTCTTCCTGTCGTCGTTCGCGGGGTACCTCGCCTCGCCGCTCGCGGCGCGGCGCGTCGTCTCGCTCGCGCGCCGCGTCGAGCAGTACGAGCAGACGCTCGCGCACGCGGGCCCGCCGCGGCTGCGCGCGGTCCCCGCCGCGTAGAGCGGCTACCCTCTGCCCATGGGGGAGACCCTCTTCGACCGCGTCTGGGCGTCGCACGTCGTGGCGGAGAATCCGACGCTCCTCTACATCGAGCTCCACCTCGTCCACGAGGTGACCTCGCCGCAGGCGTTCGAAGGCCTCCGGCTCGCCGGGCGCCGCGTTCGCCGTCCCGACCTGACGCTGGCGACGATGGACCACGCCGTCCCGACCGACGGCGGCCCGATCACCGACCCGATGGCGAAAGAGCAGCTCGACGCGCTCCGCCGGAACTGCGAGGAGTTCGGCGTGCCGCTCTTCGCAACCGGAAGCGGCCACGAGGGCATCGTGCACGTAATCGGACCGGAGCTCGGCCTGACGCGGCCGGGGATCACGATCGTGTGCGGCGACAGCCACACCTCGACGCATGGCGCGCTCGGCGCGCTCGCCTTCGGGATCGGAACCTCTGAGGTCGAGCACGTCCTCGCGACGCAGACGCTCGTCCTGCCGCGCCCGAAGTCGATGCGGATCCGGTTCGTCGGCGACCTTCCGTTCGGACTGACACCGAAGGACGTCATCCTCGGGGCGATCGCGCAGATGGGCGTCGCGGGCGCGAAGGGCCACGTCGTCGAGTATTCGGGCGCCGCGATCCGCGCGATGTCGATGGAAGGCCGCATGACCGTCTGCAACATGACCGTCGAGGGCGGCGGCCGCGCCGGCTACGTCTGTCCGGACGACACGACGTTCGCGTACCTCGAAGGGCGCGCGTCGTCGCCGACGGGTGCGGAGTGGGAGCGCGCGCTCGACGAGTGGCGTGCGCTCGTGACCGACGACGACGCGACGTTCGACCGCGAGGTCGTCGTCGACGTCGAGAGGCTTCGCCCGCAGGTGTCGTGGGGCACGAACCCCGGCATGACCACGAGCGTCGACGGCCGCGTCCCCGACCCTTCCGAGTTTTCCGAGCCGTCGGAGCGCGCGACGGTGGAGCGAGCGCTGGAGTACATGGCGCTCGAGCCCGGCACGCCGATCGAGGAGATCCGTGTCGACCGCGTGTTCATCGGCTCGTGCACGAACTCGCGCATCGAGGACCTGCGCGCCGCCGCGTCGGTCGTGCGCGGGCGCCGCGTGCACCCGAAGGTTCGCGCGCTCGTCGTTCCCGGCTCGGCGATCGTCAAAGCGCAGGCGGAGGCCGAGGGTCTCGACCGCGTCTTCACGGAGGCAGGCTTCGAGTGGCGCCACGCGGGCTGCTCGATGTGCCTCGGCATGAACCCCGACGTGCTCGCGCCGGGCGAGCGCTGCGCGTCGACATCCAACCGCAACTTCGAGGGCCGGCAGGGACGCGGCGGCCGCACGCACCTCGTGTCCCCTGAGATGGCGGCTGCTGCCGCGATCGAGGGACGGTTCGTCGACGTGCGCGAGCTGATCGGCGCGGGCGCCTGATGCGCGCCTTCCGCCGCACGACCGCGCGCGTCGCCGTGCTCGACCGCCCGAACGTCGACACCGACCAGATCATCGCGAAGCAGTTCCTCAAGAGCATCGCGCGCACGGGCTTCGGCCAGTACCTCTTCCTCGACTGGCGGGTCGACGAGAACGGGAACCCGCGCCCGGACTTCGAGCTGAACAACCCGGCCTACGCCGACGCGAAGATCCTCCTCGCCGGCCCGAACTTCGGGTGCGGCTCGTCGCGCGAGCACGCGCCCTGGGCGCTGCTCGAGTACGGCTTCGACGTCGTCGTCGCACCGTCGTTCGGCGACATCTTCAAGATGAACTCGACGAAGTGCGGTCTCGTCCCGATCGAGTTGCCCGCCGAGCAGGTACGAAAGCTGATCGACGAGGTCGACGCGCAGAACGGTTCCGAGGTGACGGTCGACCTCGAGACGAAGACGATCGTGTCGCCGAACGGTGAGACGATTCCCTTCGAGTTCGACGACTTCATCCGCGAGGAGCTGCTCGAGGGCCGGGACGAGATCGGCCGCACGCTCATGCAGGAGGGTGCGATCTCGGCGTTCGAGGCCGCGCACCCCGTGCGCATCGACACCGCCGCACTCGCCGTCTCCTAGCCCTCCGCGTGGATGCGGTGCGTGGACGCGCCCAGCGGGCCGCCCGCTCGGCCTGCCCGCGTCGCAACGATCTCGGCGAGAATCGAGAGCGCCGTCTCGGGTTGCGAGCCGGCGCCGATGTCGAGGCCGCACGGGCCCGAGATCCGGTCGAGTGCCTCCTCGGGCATGCCGCGCGCCAGCAGCCGCTCGCGCCGGCGCTGCTGCGTCGTGCGCGACCCGAGCGCCCCGACGTAGAACGCGTCGGTCGCAAGGGCGCCCTCGAGCGCCGGGATGTCGAACTTCTCGTCGTGCGTCAGCACGACGACCGCGGTTGCGTGGTCGGGCGCAACCTGCGCGATCGCCTCCGCCGGCCAGTCGACGATCAGCTCGTCGGCACTCGGCAGGCGTTCGCGCGTCGCGAACCGCGCGCGTGCGTCGGCGACGATCGTCCGCCAGCCGAGCAGCCGTGCCGCGGCGCACAGGGCTTCCGCGGTGTCGACCGCGCCGTAGACCAGCAGTCGCGGCGGCGGCGCGAACACCTCGGCGAAGACGCGGACGCCGTCCGCCTCGACGATGCGGTTGCGGTGCGAGCGGATGAGCTCCGCAGCCGATCCGACGACGGCCTCCGGCACACCGTCGCCGAGCCGCTCGCCGCTCTCGAGCACGAGGACATGCGCGCCGAGCGGCTCACCCTCCACCACGGTGAGGAGGACGGCGCGCTCCTCGCGTTCGATCGCCTCCGCGAGACGCTCGAACAGCGTCATTCGGGGAGCGGCTCGACGAAGACGTCGATCTCGCCGCCGCACGGCAGCCCGACCTCCCACGCGTCCTCGTCGGCGATGCCGTAGGTGAGGAGCTTCGGCGTGCCGGTTGCGAGCACCTCGCGCGCGTGCTCGCAGACGTCCGACTCGACGCAGCCGCCGGAGACGGAACCCGCGAGCTCGCCGCTTTCCGAAACCGCGAGCTTCGCGCCGACGGGCCGCGGCGCCGACCGCCGTGTCGCGACGACCGTGGCGACGGCCACACGCTCCCCGCGCGACCGCCAGCGCTCCACGTCGTGCAGGATCTCCTTCACGCCGGTAATGAGAGCACACCGGTGCGGGTGGCACGCCGACGTTTCTCCGCGCGACCCCCGGGAATCGCAACACCGTGAGGGCAGTCGTCTACCGCGGTGCGTACGACGTCGAAGTCGTCGAGGTTCCCGATCCGTCGATCGAACATCCGGCCGACGCGATCGTGCGGATCACGACCACGAACATCTGCGGCTCGGACCTGCACATGTACGAGGGCCGCACGAGCGTCGAGGAGGGGAAGATCCTCGGCCACGAGAACATGGGGATCGTCGAGGAGGTCGGCGACGCGGTCTTCTGGGTGAAGCCCGGCGACCGCGTATCGGTGCCCTTCAACATCGCGTGCGGAGTCTGCAGGAACTGCAACCTCGGGTGGACGTCCTTCTGCCTGAAGGTGAACCCGCAGGAGGGCATGGACGGCGCCGCCTACGGCTACGCGAACATGGGTCCCTACGCGGGCGGCCAGGCCGAGTATCTGCGCGTGCCGTTCGCGGACTTCAACCTGCTCGAGCTGCCGCCCGGCGACGAGCACGAGAACGACTTCACCATGCTGAGCGACATCTTCCCGACCGGCTACCACGGGACGGAGCTCGCCGACGTGCGGCCCGGGCACACGGTGGCTGTGTTCGGCGCAGGGCCGGTCGGCCTCATGGCCGCGCACAGCGCGTTCATCCGCGGCGCGGCGCGCGTGTTCGTCGTCGACAAGGAGCGCGACCGGCTGCAGCTTGCGGAGTCGATCGGCGCGGAGCCGGTCGACATCGCGAAGGGCGATCCCGTGGAACAGATCGTCGACGCGAACAAGGGGAAGGTCGACCGCGGCGTCGAGGCCGTTGGCTACCAGGCGCATGACCCGACGGGCGAGGAACACCCGGAGATGGTGCTCGACAACCTCGTCGCGGTCGTCGAGACGACGGGCGCCATCGGTGTCGTCGGTGTGTACGTGCCGGAAGACCCGGGCGCGGCGAACGAGCTCGCGAAGACCGGGCGCGTCGCGTGGAACTACGGGCAGTTCTTCGCGAACGGCCAGCGGATGGGGACCGGACAGTGTCCGGTCAAGCGCTACAACCGGGAGCTCCGCGACCTGATCGTGGCGGGGAAGGCGCGGCCGTCGTTCATCGTGTCGCACGAGCTCTCGCTCGACGAGGCGCCGACCGGATACGAGAACTTCGACAAGCGCCTCGACGGCTGGACGAAGGTCCTGCTGCATCCGTAGCTCACAGAGCGCGCGCAGCCGCGTCGAGCGGCACGTCGAAGCACGCTGCGATGGACTCCGCCGTCACGACGGCCTCGACCGGGCCCTGCGCGACGACCGTTCCGGCGCGAAGGAGCAGCGCATGCGTCGTCGCACGCGGCAATGTGTGCAGCTCGTGCGTGACGGTGACGGTCGTCAGGTCGCGGCGAGCCGCGAGGGCCTGCTCGAGCGCGTGCTGGAAGAGGAGCCGTCCCGCGACGTCGAGCCCGGCCGCCGGCTCGTCGAGGATCAGGAGCCGAGGCGCCGCGACGAGGGCGCGCGCAAGCAGGACGCGCGCCCGCTCGCCTTCCGACAGCACCGAGAAGTGCCGGCCGGCGAGGTCTCGAGCGCCGACGAGCGCAAGCGTCTCGCGCGCGCGGTCGCGCGTCGCGGCGTCCGCATCCTCGACGACGAGGATCGACTGCGTCGCGCCGGTCAGCACGACGTCGAGCGCGGTCTGCTCCGGGTAGAAGCGCCGCGCGAGCAGCGGATCGAGGACGCCGATCTCGCGGCGGATCTCGGTGAGCGCCGTACGGCCGAGACGCTTTCCGAGCACCCACGCGACGCCGCTGCTCGGACGCAGCTGGGCCGAGGCGATGCGCACGAGCGTCGTCTTGCCGGCGCCGTTCGCACCGAGGAGCACCCAGTGCTCGCCGCCGCGGACGTTCCAGTCGACGTCGCGCAGGAGGTCGCGCCGGCCTTCGTCCGTTCGGCGCCAGACGCCGACCTGCTCGAACTGGATCGCGCTCAGTCCGGTGGGTAGCCCTTGCCGCTCATGCACTGGCCGAACTGGGGCGTACCGGGCGTGAGCCCCTGCGCCTGGCACTGCTGCGCGGCCGCCTGCTGGCCGGATCCGCCCGAGCCGGAGCTCCCCTGCTGCTGCCCGCCGCCGCTGCCGCTCTGCTGCCCGGTCGAGCCCGCGTTCGGGATCATCATCCCCTGGAACGAGACCGGCGTCCCGCGGTAACAGCCGACGCTGTACGGGAACTCGAATGTCATGTCGTAGTGGTAGATGCGCGTCATCTTGCCGTGCCACGGGACGACGCTCGTGCGCCCGTGGCAGACGTCGAGCGCCGAGTTCGTCAACAGTTGCCCTTGCGCGTCGTACTCGACGTAGATGCCGAATCCGTCGAGTGCCCAGCCGACCTGCGTCGCGTGGGTGAGCGCAGACGTCGTGAGCACGCAGGGCGAGAGCGAGTGGTAGTGGTAGCCGACGACGTCGTTCGGGTGGCCGTGACATGCGTCCTGCACCTCGACCGCGGACGCGTCGTTGCCGCCCGCGTCGAACCCGTCGAGAAGCGGAATGCCGTTCTCGAGGCCGACGGTGCCCGACTCGCAGCTCGGATGCGACGCGACCGTCGGGTTGTACGGGAGCGACAGGCTGATCGTGTGCGACGTGATCGACCCGGGATCGGGGTTGTACGCGTCCGCCGGATCCGAGCTCGCGACAGGGAACGTCCCGGACACCGCAGGCAGGCCGTTGCCGGTCAGGACCTCCCTGGAGCCGGAGTGCACGGCCTTGAACGACGCCGTGTGCGAGACGTCACCCTCGACGGCGACCTTCGTCGTCGCGTTCCACGTCGACGACCCGACCCACGGCGGGATCTTCACCGGCGGTCCGCCCGACGGGACCCCGCCACACCGGTCGAGGTAGCCGACCCGCGCGGTCGTCCCGCCCTTGCCGGTGCCGAGCGGGATCGCGGTCAGGTCGATCGCGGCTTTCGGCATGCCCGCGGTCTGGTCGGTCGTGGAGAGCCCGCGCGGCGCGTCCATGCGCTTGGCGGAGGCCGCGACGGCGGCCACGAGCGCGACGACGAGCACGACGACGAGACCCCGCACCGGCCGACTGTACCGCGAAATCGCTCGAAAACCGAGCTTCATGCGCGGCTCATGTCGTTCCGGTCATGCTCTCTCGATGCGCCGGGCCCCGCTGCTCCTGATCGCGCTCGCGGCCGCGGGGTGCGGCGCCCACGTCACGACGGCGCGGCGCCACGTTGCGCCGCCCGCGCGGGCGCACACCGTCGCCGTCCACCTCGTGCGGCTCGCCGAGCGCGTGACGGGAGCGCTGCCCGCCCCGCTGCAGGATCCGAGCAGCGCCGTCGCGGGTGCACGCGTCGTCCTCCTCGGCGGGTTGACCGCTGCCGACACGTCGTCCGACGGGATCCTCGCGGCGACGGCAGGAGGCGCCCGGCAGATCGGGACGCTCCCGTCGGCCCGCCACGACACCGCGGCCGTGAGCCTCGGCCGCTTCGTGTACCTCTTCGGCGGCGGGAACCTCGCGCAGATCGACGACATCCTCCGCATCGACCCTGCGACCGGAACCGCGTCGCTCGTCTCGCGCCTCCCGGCGCCCAGCTCCGACTCGAGCGCAGCGGCGATCGGCGGCACGGCATACGTCGTCGGCGGCTACACCGGGACGGGGTGGCTCGACTCGATCGTCGCCTGGCGCCCGGGGGCGGCCGCGCGGGTCGTCGCGCACCTCCCGACGGCCGTTCGGTACGCCGCGGTCGCGGCCGACGGCAGCCGCATCGTCATCGCCGGCGGATCGCTTCCCGCGGGGACTGCGAGCAGCGCCGTCTACGCGTTCACGCCGGCGACCGGGAGTGTTACGCGAATCGGCACGCTGCCCGCACCGACGACGCACGCCGCCGCGGCGACGCTCGGCGGCCTCGTCTACGTGATCGGCGGCCGCGGTGCCTCGGTCGACACGCCGACCGCGCGCATCGTCGCGGTGAATCCCAGCCGACGGACGGTCGTCGCAGCGGGAAGCCTCGCCGTCGCACGCTCCGATCTCGCCGCCGCGACGCTCGGCGGGCGGATCCTCGTCGCGGGCGGCCACGCGGCGTCGGGAACGGTGGCGACGCTGAGCACGCTCGTCCCGTCGGGCCGCGTGCACGCAACGCGCGCGCCCGCCGCGGCGACGCGGATCACGAACGTCTACGCCCATGACGGAGCGGGGATGCTCGCGCCCGTGGCGCGACTCGCGGTTTCGCGCATCTACGTCCCGAACAGCGAGAGCAACACGGTCGACGTGATCGACCCTCGCACGTTCCGGATCGTGGAGCACTTCGCCGTCGGCGCGCTGCCGCAGCACGTCGTCCCCGCGTGGAACCTGAGGACGCTGTACGTGACGAACGATCTCGGCAACAGCCTGACGACGATCGACCCGCGC
>JAFAHG010000227.1 GCA_019237315.1 Actinomycetota bacterium | reverse complement strand
GGGGAAGCCAGCGGCCGCCATGGATCCGCGCCTGAACGGCACGTTGCCGAACTTCGTCACGAACGCGGAGGCGGCCGCGAGCGGCGCCGACGTGATCTTCCTCTGCCTCGACCATGCAGCGTCGGCGGCGTTCGTCCCGCCCGAGGGGGCGGTCGTGGTCGACCTGTCGGGCGCGCACCGCCTGCGCGACGACGCGGCCGCGAAGCACTGGTACGGGATCGCGCCCGGCGCGTGGAGCTACGGACTGCCGGAGGTGTCGCCTCCCGTCGGTCCGCTTGTCGCGAACCCGGGCTGTCACGCGACCGCCGCGATCCTCTCGCTCTGGCCGCTGCGCGACGTCATCGCGGGACCCGTCGTCGTCGACTCGAAGACCGGGATGACCGGCGCAGGGCGGTCGCTCAAGGAGTTCACGCACGCGGGGTTCGTGCTCGAGAACGCCTCGCCGTATGCGGTCGACGGACACCGCCACGCGCCGGAGATCGCGCAGGGGATCGGCGTGCCGGTCACGTTCGTCCCGCACCTCCTTCCGATCCGGCGCGGCGTGCTCGCGACGTGTTACGTGCAGGTCGACGGCGACGCGCGCGCGCTGATCGAAGCCGCGTACGCAGGCAGCCCCGTCGTGCGTGTGCTGCCGGAGGGCGTCGTACCTGAGCTCGCGCGTGTGCAAGGGACCGACGCGGCGGAGATCGGCGTGTTCAGGAACGGAGACACCACGGTCGTCGTGTGCGCCGAGGACAACCTCGGGAAGGGTGCCGCCGGGCAGGCGGTGCAGAACGCCAACATCGTGCTCGGCCTGCCGGAGACCGCAGGGCTGCGACTGCACGGAGTCCTCGTTTGAGCGTCACCGCACCGAAGAGGTTCGTCGCCTCCGGCGTCGCCGCAGGCATCCGCCGCGCAGAACGCAAGGATCTCGCGATTGTGCGGTCGGTCGAGCACGCCGTCGGCGGCGCGATGTTCACACGCAACCGCGTGCAGGCCGCGCCGCTGCACGTCGACCGCGAGCATCTCTCGCTCGCCGACCCGCAGGCAGTGGTCGTCAACTCCGGCGTCGCAAACGCGGCGACGGGCGAGCGCGGCAAGATCGACGCGACCGCGACGGCCGCCGAAGCGGGTCGAGTCCTCCGGCTCCCCGCCGAGGAGGTGCTCGTGCTCTCGACCGGCGTGATCGGCGCGCGGCTGCCGCTGCACAAGCTCCTGCCGGGGATCGGCGTGGCGGCGGCTGCACTCTCGTCCGAGGGCGGCGCTGACGCGGCCGAGGCGGTCATGACGACGGACACGCGCGCGAAGACGACGGTCGTCGCGCGCGACGGCTTCACCGTCGGCGGCATGGCGAAGGGCTCCGGGATGATTCACCCCGACCTCGCGACGATGCTCGCCGTGCTGACCACGGACTACCAGCTCGAGCGCGGCGAAGCAGAGGAGTTCCTCCGGCCGGCGGTCGCGCAGACCTTCAACGCGATCTCCGTCGACGGCGAGCCGTCGACCAACGACGCGGTGATCCTCCTCGCGAACGGGGCGAGCGGCTGCACGCGCGACGACGCCGCGTTCGCGGCTGCGTTGCACGAGGCGTGCGCCGACCTCGCGCGCCAGGTCGTCGCCGACGGCGAGGGCATCACCGTGCTCGCCGAGATCAACGTCACCGGCGCGGCCGACGACGCACAGGCGAAGGCGATCGCGCGGCGCATCGCGACCTCGCCGCTCGTGAAGACCGCGCTCTTCGGCCACGACGCGAACTGGGGTCGCGTGCTCATGGCGGCCGGGTCGGCACCGTGGAACGGCGGTTACGCAGACGTCGATCCCGAGCGCATCACCCTCCGCTACAACGGCACCGTCGTCCTCGATCGCGGCGAGCCGCTCGGTGTCGAGCCAGACGTTTCCGGCCCGAGCTGCACGATCGAGCTCGACCTCGGGCTCGGGTCCGGTGCGGCCGGATACCTCACGAGCGATCTCTCCTACGACTACGTCCGCATCAACGCGGACTACCGCACGTGAGCGTCCTCGTCGTGAAGGTCGGCGGCGCCGTGGCAGGCGACTCGGCCGCCGCGGTGGTCGAGCTCGCGGACACGTCCGATGTCTGCGTCGTCCACGGAGCGGGGCCTCAGATCACGCTCGAGATGGAGCGCGCCGGCATCCCCGTCGAGTTCGTCGACGGGCGTCGCGTGACCAGCGAAGCGGGAATCGACGTCGTGCGCCGGTCGCTCGCCGCGGTGAACGGGTCGCTGTGCGCCGCGATCGGCGAGCGCGCAGTTCCGCTCTTCGGCGACGAGATCGGCCTACAGGCCACGCCCGTCCCGCACCTCGGACTCGTCGGCGACCCGGTGCCGTCGCGGCCCGAGGCAGTGGTCGCCGCGCTCGCGGAGGGATTGATCCCGGTGGTCGCACCGATCGCCGTCGGCCCGCTCAACGTCAACGCCGACGAGGCTGCGGCCGCACTCGCGCTCGGGCTCGGCGCCGAGCGGCTGCTCTTCCTCACGGATGTCGACGGGCTGATCCTCGACGGCCAAGTCGTCGACGAGATCGACGTCGAGTCGGCATCCGAGCTCCTCGACGGAGGCACGCTCACCGGCGGGATCATCCCGAAGCTCGGCGCGGCGGTGACGGCAGCGCGCGGCGGCGTCCCCGCCTCGATCGGACGAACGGCGGTACCGGCTTGAGCGTCCGTACCGGAGCACCGCTTCTCTCGACGTACGCGCGCTTTCCCGTCACGTTCGTGCACGGCGACGGCTGCCGGCTCGTCGACGAAGAAGGGAAGCGCTACCTCGACCTCGTCGCCGGGATCGCCGTCGTGTCGCTCGGGCACGGGCACCCTGCTCCTCTCGAGGCTGCGCACGAGCAGCTCGACCGCTTGTGGCACGTGTCGAACCTGTACTCGACGCTGCCGATGGAAGAGCTCGCGACGAAGCTGTCGAACCGCTTCGGCGGCGCGCACGCGTTCTTCTGCAACTCCGGGGCGGAAGCGGTCGAGGCCGCGCTCAAGTGGGCGCGCAAGGTGACCGGGCGGCGCGAGTTCGTCGCGCTCGAGGGATCGTTCCACGGCCGCACGATGGGTGCGCTGTCCGTCACCGGCCAACCGCCGAAGCGCGCACCGTTCGAGCCGCTCGTCCCAGGCGCACGCTTCGCGACT
>JAFAHG010000121.1 GCA_019237315.1 Actinomycetota bacterium | reverse complement strand
TCGGCCGGGCGCGTCGAAGCACCGCGGCCGAACAGCTCCGCGTACGCGCGCACGGCGGCGAGAGGTGTCCGGAGCTCGTGCGACGCGTCCGCGACGAAACGGCGCAACCGCTGGTCCGAGGACTCGATCCGGTCGAGCATCGCGTTGAACGCGAGCCCGAGCCGTCCGACCTCGGTCTCCTGTCCGTCCACCGGCGCCCGATGCGAGAGATCGCCCGCGGCGATGGCATCTGCGGTGCGCGTGATCGTCTCGAGCGGGCGCAGGCCGAGCCGCACGAGCCAGAGTCCGACGAGGGCGATCCCGCCGAGCACGGCTGCGGCCACGATGGCCTCGATCAGGAGCAAGCGGTGCAACGTCGCGTCGACGTTCCCGAGCGACGTCGCGATGATGAGCATGTTGCCGCTCGGGTCGCCGCCGTCGATCGAGGCACGCACCCGATAGCGCGTGCCGCCCTCGGCCGCGGACACGGTGAAGTAGCGGACGCGATCCGGCCCTTGCTGCCTGAGGCCGGTGATGTGGGCGGGGAGGTTCGGCGGAGAGGGTTCGCTCGTGCCGGGGAAGTGGGGGACCCCCGACGCGTAGAGGATGGCCCCCGTCGGCGCGCGGATCTCGACGAAGTCGTTCGGCGCCGGGCCGTGCGGACCGAACTGCGCGTGCTCCGCGCCGCGGTGGTCGGCCTCGAGCCCGTTGTCGACGCGCGAGAGCTCCGACGAGCGCAGCTCGCGGTAGGTGACGACGTCCGCGACCGCGAGTCCGGCCGCCGCGAGTACGAGCACGCCGAGGAGCAGGCGGGCCCGCAACGAGAGCCGGCGCACTATCCCTCGCGGAGCTCGAGCATGTAGCCCGCCTGGCGAACGGTCTTGATCAGCGGCGGCCCGAGGGCGTCGAGCTTCTTCCGCAGGTAGCTGACGTACGTCTCGACGACGTTCGAGTTGCCGCCGAAGTCGTACTTCCACACGTGCATGAGGATCTGCGTCTTGCTCAGCACGCGGCGCGGGTTGAGCATGAAGTAGCGCAGCAGGGCGAACTCCGTCGCGGTCAGCGGCACGTGTGTGCCCGCGCGACGGACCTCGTGGCGTGTCTCGTCGAGGACGACGTCGCCGAACTCGAGGACGTCGCCCGGCAGGTCGCCCGCGACCCGCCGCAGGATCGCCTCGATGCGCGCGACGATCTCGGCGAGGCTGAACGGCTTCGTCACGTAGTCGTCGCCGCCCGCACGCAACGCCTCGATCTTGTTCTCGGTCGCATCCTTGGCGGTGAGGAAGAGGATCGCCGTCCGGAGGCCCTGCGCCCGGAGACGCCGTCCGACCTCGATGCCCTCCAGGTCGGGGAGCATCCAGTCGAGGACGACGAGGTCCGGTTCGGCTGCCGTCGCCAGGGTCAGCGCGGCGCGGCCGCTCAGCGCTTCCTCGACCTCGTACCCCTCGTACCGGAGGGCTGTCGCCACTGCGTCGACGATCGACTGCTCGTCGTCGACGACGAGGATGCGTTTCGTGGCGGCGCTCACGAGGCCATCCTGGCACCCGAACCTGTGAGCAGCCTGAGAGCGCGCCGATTCCTATCGCTTTCACAGGCGCCGGAAGTGACTCTGCCGTCGAGCCTTATGCTTCGAAGCGATGGCAGTCCGCACCGTGCCCGCTCCGCTCGCGCGACTGCCGAACCTCTTGACGCTCGCGCGACTCGTCGCGATCCCGGTCTACGCCGTGCTCATCCTCGCCGCCGACCGTGGCCACAGCGTGCCCGCCGCGGTGTTGTTCGGTGCGGCTGCCGTCACGGACCAGATCGACGGGTTCCTCGCGCGCCGCTGGCACGTCGAGTCGGCCTTCGGCAAGATCGCCGACCCGCTCGCCGACCGGCTCCTCATCGACGTCGCCGTCGTCCTCCTCTGGCACGCGGGGCGGCTGCCGTGGGTCGCGCTCGCGGTTCCGCTTCGCGACCTGCTGCTGATCGGCGCGACGCCGCTCGCGCTCGGCCGCGGCTACCGCTTCGAGGTGAACTTCCTCGGCAAGGTCGCGACATGGCTCCTGTATGCGAGCCTCGCCTTCGTGATGCTGACGCACGCGGGGACGACATGGTCGCTGTGGATCTTCTGGACCGGGTTCGGCGTCGCCCTCGTCGCGCTCGCGCTCTACCTCCGCAAGGCGCGGAGGGAGCTCCGGTGAAGGCGGTCGTCATGGCCGGCGGCGAGGGCACGCGCCTTCGTCCGCTGACATCGAACCAGCCGAAGCCGATGGTCCCCATCGTCGGCAAGCCCTGCATCGAGCACATCCTCGAACTCTTGCGTGCGCACGGCTTCCAGGAGATCGTCGTCACGGTCGCGTTCCTTCCGCAGGCGATCCGCGGGTACTTCGGCGACGGGTCGAACCTCGGCCTCGAGCTCGAGTACTCGGTCGAGGAGGTGCCGCTCGGGACCGCCGGCTCGGTCCGGCTTGCGAGCGAGCGGCTCGAGGACACGACGCTCGTGATCTCCGGCGACGCACTCTGCGACATCGACCTGACGCGCCTCGTCGAGTTCCACAAGCAGAAGGGGGCTGCGGTCACGATTGGCCTCAAGTCGGTCGAGAACCCGCTCGAGTTCGGCATCGTCGTCACCGACGAGGACGGTCGTATCGAGCGCTTCCTCGAGAAGCCCTCGTGGGGGCAGGTCTTCAGCGACACGATCAACACCGGCATATACGTGCTCGAGCCGGAGGTGCTGACCCATGTGCCCACGGACGGGCCGTTCGACTTCTCGAAGGAGCTCTTTCCCCTGCTCCTCGAGATGGGCCGTCCGATGTACGGCTTCGTGTGCGACGGCTACTGGCAGGACATCGGCAACCTCGACCAGTTCCGGCAGGCGAACTTCGACGCGCTCGACGAGCGCGTGCACCTGAACATTCCCGGCATCCGTCTGCGCGGCAACGTGTGGATCGGCGAGGGCGTCGAGATCGACCAGGTCGCCGGCGTCGCGGGGCCCGCGTTCATCGGCAGCTACGCGCGCATCGCACCCGACGCCGCCGTGATGCCGTACTCGGTACTCGGGTCGGGCGCCACCGTGCGCGAACGTGCGCACGTGTCGCGCTCGGTCGTGGACTTCGGGACGTACATCGGGCGCGCGTCCGTCGTCGAGGGGTCGATCCTCGGCCGCAACTGCGAGGTGCGGGCGCACGTGCACCTTCACGAGGGCGTGGCGATCGGTGATGAGGTGACGATCGGCGAGCAGTCGGTCGTCTACCCGGGAGTGCGCATCTACCCGTACAAGGAGGTCGAGTCGGGCGCGGAGCTGCACGAGAGCCTGATCTGGGAGTCGCGCGCCTCGACGCGCCTCTTCGGAAACGACGGGGTCGCGGGTCTCGTCAACGTCGACGTGACGCCGGAGGTCGCCGTCCGGCTCGGCGCGGCGCTCGGGACCGCGCTCCCGCGCGGCTCGAACGTCGTCGCGACGCGCGAGTCGCCGTCCGCCTACCGCATGATCAAGCGGGCGATCATCGTCGGCCTGAACGCGGCCGGCGTGAACGTGGCCGACCTCCAGACCATGCCGTCGGCGGTCGGCAAGCACCACCTGAACGCGGAGAACTTCGACGCGGCGTTCCACGTCGGGGGCTCGCCGGCCGACCCGGAGCTCGTGCGAATCACGATCTTCGAGCGTCCCGGGATCTCGCTCTCCGCGGCGATGCAGCGCGAGGTCGAGAAGCACTTCTCGAGGCAGGAGCTCCGCCGCGTGCCGTTCGACGAGGTGGGCTCGATCACGTATCCGATGCGTACGCGTGAGATCTACGCGGACTCGCTCCTCGCGACCCTGGACGAGGGGGCGATCCGCGACCGCGGCTTCAAGATCGTCGTCGACTACGGCTACTCCGCCGCGTCGCTCGTGCTGCCGTTCATGCTCGGCCGGCTCGGCGTGGAGGCGATCGCGACGCACCCGTTCGACCCGGACGGAGGTCCGCGCCAGGACGGCGGCGACACGGTCGACCAGGGCCGCCGGCTCGTGGGCGCGGTCGGAGCGGACCTGGGCGCGGTGTTCGACCGGGCGGGGGAGCGTCTATACCTGATCGACGAGCAGGCGAACGAGGTGCCGATGACCGCGACGCTCCTCCTCTTCATCCGGCTGCTCGCGCAGCGCGGCCGCGGCGGCCGGCTCGTCCTGCCGACGACCGTGACCGGACTCGCCGAGGAGCTCGCGACGGACGCGCTCGAGGTCGTGCGGACGCCGTCGGCGCTCGCCGAGCTGACGAAGGCCGCCGCCGCCGACGGCGCGGTCTTCGCGGGGGCCCCCGACGGGCGCTACGTCTTCCCGGACTTCCTGCCGGCGTTCGACGCGACGGCCGCGCTCTGCAAGCTCCTCGAGTTGCTCGCGCCGCAGGACCGTCCGCTGTCGGCGCTCGTCGCCGAGCTCCCGCAGGCGAACCTGCTCCACACCGCCGTGCAGTGTTCGTGGGCGCTGAAGGGGACGGTCATGCGCGTCCTGAACGAGCGCTTCGCCGACGGCAACGTGGACCTACGCGACGGCATCAAGGTCTACGACGGCCGTGGCTGGGCGCAGGTGCTCCCGGACCCCGACGAGCCGCTCGTCCACATCTACGCGGAGGGCGCCTCGCCCGAGCTCTCGACCGAGCTCGAGGAGGAGTACCGCGGCCTCGTCTCGGACGTCCTGGCGGGGGAGGAGATCCACGCCGCGTCGTGAATTCTCAAGTTGAGGTTGACGGTTGAGGAACCGTCCGCTGTAATCAGGAGACACGTGGAACCGCTACCGGATCTCGGCACTCTCTCCGACGAGCAGCTCAAGGAGCTGATCGGCGATCTCGAGCAGCAGGAGCGGGACGTCAGCTACCAGCGGCGCATCCTGCACGGGAAGATCGACATCCTCCGTGCCGAGCTCGTCGCGCGCCTGCAGCGCTCGGGCGGCCGCAGCGTCCTCGACCAGGTCGACGTCGAACGCCTGACGGAGATCCTGACCGCGAAGACGACGCCGCCGGCGTAGCGAGACTCGGTCGATGTCACGCAACGCGTGCTCAGCTGCGTTCCTCGGGCGTCGCTGGCAAAGGAGCCAAGCCCGCGGGCCGCAGGGCAGTACAACGCGTACGACCAAGGCCCGAGGGCGCAGGATCCTGCCGCCAGCGACGTCAGGCGTCGGCGGAGGGCGGCTCCGCCGCCCGGGAGCCGACGCCGGCGAGGGGCGCAGATGAGCCACGTCTACTGCACGGAGTGCGGGTTCCAGAACCCGGAGACCGCCAACTACTGCTCGCGGTGCGGCGCCCTGCTCGAGAAGGGGGAGGGCGGCGGCGAAGCGACGCAGACCTTCTCGCCCGAGGAGGTCGGCGAGCTCGCGCACGTCGCGGTCGAGGGCCTCGAGGGGCCCGCGCTCGTCGTGCGCTCGGGCGGCGGCCGTGCCGGCGAATCGTTTCGTCCGACGGGCGACCGCACACGCATCGGCCGCTCGCCCGACTGCGAGGTCTTCCTCGACGACGTCACCGTCTCCCGCAACCACGCGGTTCTCGTGCGGCGCGACGGCGAGTTCTTCGTCGAGGACCAGGGTTCGCTGAACGGCACCTTCGTCAACCGCCGGCGCATCGACACGGTCAAGCTCGAGAACGGCGACGAGCTCCAGATCGGCAAGTACCGGCTGACCTTCGTCGAGCTTTGAGCACGCAGACCGCCGAGACCGCGAGACGCGAGCGCCTGATCCGGATCGGTGAGGTCGTCCGGCGCCTGACGGACGAGTTCCCCGATATCTCGATCTCGAAGATCCGCTTCCTCGAGGACGAGGGGCTGCTCACACCGCAGCGGACGCGCGGCGGCTACCGGCTCTTCACCGAGGACGACATCGAGCGGCTCGAGACGATCCTCCGGCTGCAACGCGACGAGTTCCTGCCGCTGCGGGTGATCCGCGAGGAGCTCGAGCAACCCGGCCTCAAGGAGCGCAAGCGCCGCCGGCCGGCCGGGCTCGGCGAGCGGGTCGGGACGATCGACCTCGACGAGCTGTGCCGCCGGGCCGGCATCACCTCCGAGCAGGCGAAGGAGCTCGAGGATTACGGCCTGCTGGCGCCGAGCGGGCGCGGCGCCGACAAGCGCTACGTGGAGACGGATGCCGACGTCGCGGGCGTCTGCGCGCAATTGCACCGCGACGGCGTGGCTCCGCGTCACCTGCGCACCTTCCGCACGGCGACCGACCGCGAGGCGTCGCTCCTCGAGCAGCTGATCGCGCCGGCACTGCGCGCCCGCAACGCAGACCGCCGCGCCGCGGGGCTGCGCGACCTGCAGGCGCTCGGCGAGCTCGCGCAGGAGCTCTCGGCGCTCCTCCTCTGGCGTGACCT
>JAFAHG010000023.1 GCA_019237315.1 Actinomycetota bacterium | reverse complement strand
GACCAGCGCCGCTACTTCGAGCTCGGTGACTCGGACGCGAGCTACGAGGAGAAGCTCTCCGGCTATCGGGGGTGGGTCGACGAGTACTTCCAGGTCGACGAGTACGCCGAGTTCTGCGCGGCCGCCCTGCCGCAGATGCGCGAGCTCACCGTCGGCTACGTCGCGAGCCCGGCGTTCGACGCGCTGCTCGTCGACACGGTGCGCGAGGTGTTTCCGGCGCACGAGCACGACGCGATGATCGAACGCCATCGCGGGCTCGTCGGCGCGTGGGCGCGCGAGCACGGCTCGGTATAAACCACGGCGTGGTGGAACGCTTCGAGGTGAAGCTCGCGAACGGCGAGGTCGAGAGCGCAGAGACGCTCTGGGGCGCCCGGCACATCATCGCGCGGCGTGCTGCCTTCGACACGAATCCGCTTCGGCCGACGAACGTCCTGCCGGCGGAGATCTGGAAGACGGGCGGCGGCGGCTTCGGCGGCCGCTCCTTCGTCGAGACGGTCGAGACGGTCGGCGAGCTCTCGCAGAACGACCCCGACCAGCTCTGACGGCACACGGGGCCCTTGCCCCGGTGCCGGGCGCGTTACTCCGCGGCTGGTTCCTCGTCGTCGAGGTCGTCGGCGACCTGCTCGAGCTCGGGCTCGTCGACGGCGTCCGCCGGCGGGTCGAACTCGACCTGCGCCTCGGCCTCGGCCGCGGCGGCCGCGAGCTCCTCGTCGCTCGGCAGGGTCTCGCCCTCCGGCGCGACCTCGAGCCGAAGCTCGGCGACGACGTCCGTGAAGAGCTCGACGGGAACCGTGTACCGCCCGACGCGCTTCACCGTCTCCATGTGGAGCTTGCGCCGGTCGACGCGGACCTTCTGCTCCTCCCACAGTCGGTCGGCGACGTTCGTCGGCGTCACCGAGCCGAAGAGCGTGCCGGTCGGGCCCGCGGTGACGTCGAAGCGCAGCACCTTGCCCTCGATCCGGTCGGCGAGCGCACGCGCTTCGTCGACGTTCTTCGCCTCGTGCCGTGCGCGTAGCGCGTCGCGCCGCGCAGCTTCCTTCTGCACGGCCGGCGTCGCGACCTCCGCGAGCCCGCGCGGCAGCAGGAAGTTGCGCGCGTACCCGCGCGCGACGTTCACGACCTCGCCGCGGAGGCCGAGCTTCTCGACGTCCTGACGCAGTAGAACCTGCATCAGCGGTCGCGGTCCCTGTCGCGGTCGCGGCGGCCGCCGCCCTCGCGGTCGTCGCGGCCTTCGGCCACGTACGGCAGCAGCGCCATCTCACGCGCGCGCTTGATCGCGACCGCGACCTGCCGCTGGTGGCGGCGGCACGCGCCGCTGATCCGCCGCGAGCGGATCTTGCCGCGCTCCGAGATGTAGCGCCGAAGCTCGCCGACGTTCTTGTAGTCGATCTCGTCGACGTGGGTCTTGCAGAAGAAGCACGACTTGCGCCGGCCGCCCGTGGTCGGGGCGGGACGCTTCCTGCTTCTCTCGTTGGTCTTCTGCGCCACCGTCTCTCCTTCGTCAGAACGGAATGTCGTCGTCGGCAGCGCCGCCGCCGCCGAAATCTGCGTCCGCGACCGCGCCCGCGGGCACGAACCGGTTACCGCCGGGCTCGCCGCCGCCTTCGCCGCGGCCGCCGAGGAACTGGACCGTGTCGGCGACGATCTCGACCGCCTGCCGCTTGGTGCCGTCCTGCGCTTCCCACTCGCGCCACTCGAGGCGCCCGTCGATCGCCAGCGGCCGGCCCTTCGCGAGGTACTGCGCGCAGTTCTCGCCCTGGTTCCCCCAGACGGTGACGTCGAAGAAGTTCGGCTTCTCCGTCCACTCGCCCGTCGCGCCGTCCTTGCGGCGCGTGTTCACGGCGACGCGGAGCGAGCACACCGCGGTGCCGCTCGGCGTGTGGCGCAGCTCGGGGTCCTTCGTCAGGTTGCCGACGAGCACGACGCGGTTGATGTTGGCCATGGTTCCGCTCCTCTTCTCGGTGGGGGTCCCAGGCTACTCCGCGGTCCCGCCGGCGTCATCGGCCGGAGCGGACGTGGCTGCAGCGGCCGCCGGAATTTGCGTCGGCGCCTTCGTCTGTCCGCCGCGCACGCGCTTCACGGCGAGATGGCGGACGACACCGTCGGTGATCTTCAGCACGCGGGAGACCTCGGCGAGCGTCTCCGGGGACGCGCTGAAGAGCAGCAGGTGGTAGTCGCCCTCCGTTCGGTGTCCGATCTCGTAGGCGAGCTTCCGCCGGCCCCAGACCTCGTCCTTCTCCCAGGTCCCCTTGTCGCCCTCGACCTGCTCGCGGACGCGCGTGACGATCTCGCTGCTCCGTTCGGGCGCGAGCTCGGGGTCGAGCATGAGCAAGATCTCGTAGTCGTTCATTCCCGACATCTCCTTCCCATGGACTGAATCGGCCCCACCTCCTTGGCGCCGCATCGGGTGACGGCGCGAAGGGCGTGGCGAGAAGTGGCCTCAGAGTAGCATCGGCGCGGTGAAACGGCTCCTCGCGCTCGCGCTCGGCGGTCTCGGCCTCGGGGCGTGGCTGCGCCGCAGGCGGAGCGCGCCGCCGGCGCTCCCGTCCCCGGCCGACGAGCTGCGCGAGAAGCTCGCGGAGTCGCGCGCGGCCGAGGACGAGGCTCCGCCGCCGCCCGAGGCCCAGGACGACGTCGCCGACCGCCGCCGCGACGTGCACGACCGCGCGCGCGGCGCGATCGACGACCTCTCGTAGTTTCGGAAACCTCTCGCTCGAAACGACGCACGTGTGCGCGTCGTCCTGCTTCTTGCGCTCGTCCTTGCGCCGGTTGCGCACGCGAGCGAGCCGCTCTCCGACACGAACCTGGCGAACGTGAAGCTCGCCGTCGACGCGAAGGGCGAGGCGCTGATCACGTACACGCGCGCGAACGGACAGCTTCGCCGCGTGCTCGTATGGGGCGCGGTCAACGCGCTGCCGCCGAGCCAGACGACGCCGCAGGTGCACTTCCAGTTCGACTACTCGGGCGGCTGGAAGACGTACCACCGCCACTATTGGACGACGTTTGCGGACGTGTGCCGTCCGTACAGTGGGCCGCCGCTCGTCGACCTCGTCGTGGCGTGCACCGCGCCCGACGGCACGAACTGGGCGATCCAGAGCTGGCAGCGCTCGCTGCCGCTGCTCGGCTTCGCACCGTGGAACGCCGCGCAGTCCGCCTACGAGTTCGAGGTCTCGCACTGGAGCGGCGACCTGCCGCAACTCACGGTCGCGCAGCACTACACCTACAACGCCTCGGCGGTCGGTCTCTTCGGGCAGCTGACCTACCGCGGGCAACCGGTGTACGGCTTCCGTGCGACGGCGACCGGCAACCCGTACGACCGCTACTCGCGCAACGTGTACATCGACACGCACGACTCCGCGTACGGGGCGGGCTGGGCGCGCGAGTCGGGAATCCTGTTGCATGCACCGAACGGGACGTTCTGCCACGGCTTCGTCCCGCAGCATCCGTTCCCGGGCTATCCGAGCCAGACGATGCGTCCGCCGGCGCCCGGCGACGAGTACCGCGCCACGGTCGAAGGCCCCGGCGTGACGCCAGTCGTGCAGTGGGAAGCCGACGCGATTCCGGTCGTGGCGGTCGATTCGCCGGACGAACAGGGTACACAGGAACGCGCCGCCGCACTCTGGTCGCAGTTCATGACGCAGGACATGAAGTGCGCGCCTGAAGCAGCTTGATCCCTTGTTCGAGCGATTCGCTCTTGACTTTGTCTGCATGAATCGCGCATAGTCGGTCCGGGTCACGGTGTCGTGCGGCGTACGACCTGAGGACCCGGGCACTGGGGCGACAAGGGAGAGGGGTAGGGATGCGGCGAACAGTTCTGCGTGCGCTTGTGGCTGCAATGGCGGCGGGTGCGCTCGCGCTCGGAGGGTCGAGCGGCGTCATCGCCGCCGGGCCGACGCCGACCTTCGGGACGGCCGTCGCCTACAGCGCACCGTCGAGCCCGCAGGACGTCAAGCTCGTCGACCTGAACGGCGACGGCAAGCTCGACGCCGTCGTCTCGGACGAGAACTCGAACACCGTCGACGTTCTGCTCGGGAACGGAAACGGGACGTTCCAGAGCGCGGTCGCCTATCCCGTCGGCAGCGAGCCCGGCGGGCTCGCGATCGGCGACGTCAACGGCGACGGAATTCCGGACATCGTGGTTGCCGACTCCGGCTCCGGCCAGATTTCGGTGCTGCTCGGCAACGGTGACGGAACGTTCCGCGCGGCCATCAACAGCAACTTGGGTGGAACGCCGATACGGGTCGCGCTCGCCGACATGAACGGCGACGGCGCGCTCGACGCGGTCGTCGCCGACTACACAGGCGGCGGCTCCGGCCAGGTCTGGATCATGAACGGCGACAACACCGGCTCCTTCGCGGCAGCGAGCGTCATTCCGGCGAGTCAGCCCTACGACGTCGCCGTCGCCGACATGAACAACGACGGTTATCCCGACGTTGTCGTCGCGAATCAGCACCAGGGTGTCGCCATCTGGTTCGGGTACTCGGATGGGTCGACGTGGCAGCCGTCCGGCACGAACTCGTTCGCCGTCGGCTCGAACATCACGTCTGTCTCGACGGCCGACCTGAACGGCGACGGCCTCCCCGACCTCACAGTCTCGGATTACGACTCGGGCGAGGTGTTCGCAGGCCTCAACGACGGCAGCGGTAACTTCCCGAGCTTCACGGGCTACCCGACCGGGACGGACAGCCTCCTTCACAGTGTCGTGGCGGATGTGAACGGCGACGGCATCCCCGACGTGGTCGTCCCGTCCGCGAACGGCAACGACGTCGCGGTCCTACCCGGTAACGGCGACGGCACGTTCGGCTCGGCGACCCTCGTCGCTGTCGGAGCGCATCCGAACGCAGTCGACGCGGGTGATCTCAACGGCGACGGAAATCTCGACCTCGTGAGCGCCAACGCCCAGACGAACGACGTCTCCGTCCTGCTCAACGCGACCGCCCCTGCGCCGCCCGGTCTGGAAGTGGCGGCGTACTCGTCCTACGTCGACTCCGGCGTCTCGATTCCCGCAGGCGACGCGGTCGTCGTGAGCGCGAGCGGCACCTGGTCGGTCGGCGGGCCGTACGGAAGCTACGACGCCAATGGTTCGCTCGGCTTTTCGACCGAGACTTGCGCACGCGACACGACGGCCCCCGAAGGAGCGCTGCTCGGCTCGACCGACGGCGGCAGCACCTGGTTCCGGGTCGGCGTCGGGCCGACGCTCGTGCCCGGTCCCGGCGAGCTGTTGCTCGCCGCGAACGACTGCCCGGGGTTCTACGGCGACAACCACGGCACGCAAACGGTGACGATCGGGTCGCCCTCTCCCGTCAGCGGGAACCTCGTCCAGAACGGGAGCTTCGAGGAGGGCTACCCGGGTGACAACGTCTGCGGCGGCAACTGGTATTCGGTGGGTTACTCGTGCAACCCGTCGAACGACTCGATTCCCGGGTGGATCCAGACCGGCGGCGGGCTCGACTGGCATCACAACACCACGAACGCCGGGGAGCCGGCGGCGGAGGACGGTACGCATCTCGTCGACCTCGTCGGGAACAACGACAACGGCGCGATCGAGCAGAACGTCCCGACGACGCCGGGGCACGCGTACACGCTCACCTTCTATTACGCCGGTCATCCGAACTGCCTCGGGGCGGGTGGAACTGCGACGGCGCACGTCACCGCCGGGAGCGCGTCGACCGACATCTCGTCGCACGGCACCAACAGCTACACGCAAGCCTCGCTCGCGTTCACGGCGACCAGTGCTTCGACGCCGATTTCGTTTGCGAGCACCGGCAGCACGTCGTCGTGCGGCGGGGTCATGATCGACAACGTTTCGGTTGTGGACAACGGCCCGGCTGCGAGCTTCACGCTCGTTGAGTCGGCGACGAACGCGACGGTTGTGGCCGGTCAGACTTCGACGGTCGACTTCGTCGACTTCAAAGCCAACGGTCCGTTCAGCGACAGCGTCAACCTGCTGAACAGCGGAGCCGCTTCGGGGCAGACGCCGCTTCCGGCGGGGGCGCTCGTCAGCTTCAGCCCGGCGACGCTCACGAGCGCAAGCAGCGGCGGTCCGTGCTCCTCGAGCTCCGCAGCATGCGGTGCCGTGATCGTGAACGTGCCGCTCGGTACGCCGGCAGGGACGTACAACCTGCAGATCGGCGGGCAGGGCGTGACGACCGGCATCGCTGCGTCGAACCCGACGGTCGGCATCAACATCACGGTGACGTCGCCGGTCGTGCATCCTGGGACCACGTTCGCATCCGGTGACACGGTCTCGCTCGGTCAGACCGACCCGTACCTCCAGTACTCGCTCGACGACGGCGTGACGTGGCCGGGCCAGGCCCTGGTCGTCCAGAAGAACGGCGCGTACGCGGACCTTCCGGGCGCGAAGTGGATCAACTGGGGCTCGCCGTGCTGCGGCGGCGGCGGCGCAGACAACCCGAACGAGCCGTACCAGACGACGCCGGGCGGGTCGAAGGTCGACTACCGCACCTTCTTCAACGGCCCCGCGAGCGGGACATCGACGCTGCGTGTCTCGGTGCTCTGCGACAACGCCTGCGAGGTGCTGCTCGACGGCGCCCCGTTCGGAGCGCAGCCGCTGCAGGCAATCGGCGCGAACTTCCAGACCGTCACGGTCTTCACGGGCCCTGTCGGCCCCGGCCTGCACGAGCTCAGGTTCATCGCGCACGACTACGGCCCGCCGACCGCGTTCGACTACTCCGCGACGTACGCTGACCTCAGTCTGTCGGCGAGCCCGACGTCGGTGACCGAGGTTCAGGGCGGGAGCGGTGCCTCGAGCGTCACCGTCAATGCACTCAACGGGCTTACGGGGAACACGTCCATCTCCGTAACCGGTCTGCCGTCGACGGTGCATGCGGTTGTCTCGCCGACGAGCGTCGCGCCGGGTGCGTCGACCACGATCACGTTCTCCGCCGACTCGAACGCGACGCCCGGGACGTATAACGCGACCGTCACCGGGACGAACGGATTGATCACGCACTCCGTGACGATTCCGGTGACCGTTCTCGCGCGGGCAATCGCGACCGGCTCGAACTTCGGCACGGTTGCGGGCACGACGTTCAGCGCCGTCGTCGCGGTGTTCACTGCCGACCCGTCCGAGCCCGTATCGAACTTCACGGCGACGATCAACTGGGGTGACGGCGGCCAGCCCGTCAGCGGGACGATCTCCGGGACAGGGCCATACACCGTCAGCGGCAGCCACACGTACTCGACGCCCGGCACGTACACGGTCACAACGACGATCACGGACTCGGCCTACGCGGCGAACACGGCGAGCGCCACGGCGACGGCGTCGATCGCGCCGCAGCCGCCTGTCGTCACCTCGGGCAGCACCTTCACGCGCCCGAACAATCCCGACAGCGTCAGCCTGACGGGAACCGGTCTCCCGGGTGCGACCGTGACGGTTTCCGAGAACGGTTCGCAGCTCAACGTCGGTGCCGTGAATTCGAGCGGTCAGTGGGGGCCGATCGGCGTGACGCTCTCGACCGGCATTCACACGTTGAGGTTCGCGCAGAACTCCGGGGGTGTCACGAGCAGCGCGGCGACGCAGGCCGTGACGGTTCGGCCGTCGCCGCTCTCGGCCCCCTCGGCTCCTTCGAACACGACGTCCGCGACGATCACGGTCAGCGGGAGCAACGTGATCCAGGGCGGAACGGTGCAGATCCTCGACAACGGCAGCCAGATCGGGACCGCGACCGGCGACGCCTCGCGGAACTACTCGACGCAGGTGACGTTGCCGACGTACGGCACGAACGCCCTCACGGTGACGCAGAGCGCCAACGGGCAGACGAGCGATCCGTCGGCGACTTCGAACGTCACGCTCACGCCGCTACCCCCGACGATCAGCTCGCCGACGCAGAACCAGTCCTTCCCGACGAACCAGGTCCTCTTCGCCGGCACGGGAATTCCGGGCGCGACGATCACGCTTCACCCAATCGGGAACACGACCACGGTCGCCGGCGACGGGACATGGTCGACGACGGTGACGCGGCTCTACGGCACGTTCAGCATCAACGCGCGCCAGACCGTGAACAACGCCACGAGCAACCTCAGCGCCGGCGTCAGCTACGGCGTGGACTCCCCGGCGCCGACGCTCAGCGCCACGCCGGCCAGCGTCGTGCGCGGAAGCGGCAGCCTCTTGCTGTCCGGCACCGCGACGACGAACCCCGGCGGGTCGAACGGCTCGATCATCGTCCTCGTCGACGGCGTCAATCATGGCTCGAGCTTCAACGTGCAGTCGAACGGCAGCTGGTCGGGATCGATCGCCGTCAACACGCCCGATCTGCTCGTCGGGCCGCACGTGATCACGGCCGAGGACACGTTTGGGTCACTGTCCACTAGCCCCCAGTCGAACGCGTTCCCGGTCGACGTCGTGCCTCCGGCACCGTCGATCAACGGGGTCGGTACGGTGGCGAGCAGCACGTCGCCCGCGTCGGTGAACGTCACGGGTAGCGGGTTCTTCAGCGGTGTGCTGGGAGGCTCGACCCTCACCCTCTTCGACGGATCGACGCAGGTCGGTCAGACGACGGTCGGGTCGAACGGCACCTGGTCGGCGACCGTGTCGCTCGCGTTCGGAAACCACTCGCTCATCGCGACGCAGTCGCTCAACGGCGAGACGAGCGCATCCTCGTCGCCGCCGGTCGCCGTGCAGGTGCAGCCGACGCCGCCGGTGATCACGAGCGCACCGACGCGCGTCGCGGCGGGCAGCTCGGGCGCGAGCATCACACTTGCCGGCATCGCTCCGCCCGCCACGACGGTCACTGTCTACAAGGCGACCGGCCCCAACACCGGCGTGCCGGTCGGGACGGCGACAGCCGACGTCAGCGGCAACTGGACCGTCACCTTCAGCGAGCAGCAGATCGCACAGAACACGTACGCCGCGACCGCGACCGCGGGCGGCGTGGACAGCAAGATCTCGAACTTCGTCGTGATCGACGTCGCGCCGAGCGCGCCCGTGGTCACCGGCCCCGTGAGCGTCGTCGGTACGACGAGCGCGACAGTGACCGGCACCGGCTTCTTCAACTCCCTGACGGGGAACGGCGCGACGCTGACGCTCTCGGAAGGTGCGACGATCCTCGGCACGACGACCGTCGCCGCCGACGGTAGCTGGTCGGTTCCGACGACGCTCGGCTACGGCCGGCATCACGTGACCGCGTCGCAGATCAGCGACACGGGTGAGGCGAGCGACCCCTCTGCGTCGTTCACGGTCGACGTGAGCCCGGGCGCGCCGACGATCTCGGTGCCGGCTGCGACCCAGGTCACGAACGTTCTCGCCTCGGGCCAGGCGCTTCCGGGCCAGACCGTGACGATCTACGACGGCCTGACGCAGATCGCGACGACGACGGCCGACCCGACCGGCGCGTGGAGCTCGCTGCTCTTCCTGAACTACGGGCCGCATGCGCTGACCGCGACGCAGACCGACAACGGCGAGACGAGCGCGCCGTCGTTCGAGGCCGACGTCGACGTGCGCGTCCCGGCGCCGGCGTTCACGACCTTCCCGGCGGTGACGACGTCGACCGACGTCGTGCTCCTCGGCAGCGGCGTCCCCGGCTCGATCGTCACGATCGACGACGGGACGACCGCGGTCGGTACCGCGACGGTCGACGGAACCGGCAGCTGGTCGGCGGTCCTGACGCTCGGCTACGGAACGCACGCGCTGACCGCGACGCAGACCTCGAACTTCGTCACGAGCGCCGCGTCCGCGGTAGCCGACATCGCGGTGACGCCGGCTGCGCCGACGCTGACCGCGCCTGCGCTCTCGCTCGCGACCGGCGTCCTCGTCTCGGGTACCGGCGTTCCGCTCGCAACGGTCTCGATCCTCGACGGCGGCGTCACCGTTGCGACGTTTACGGCTGACGTCACCGGCGCCTACAGCGGCATCGTGACGCTGCCGTACGGCGCGAACGCATTGACCGCGACCCAGACCGCGGGCGGCCAGACGAGCGTGCCGTCGACCGAGTCCGACGTCGACGTGGTCGCACCCGTCACCGGCCTGAGCACGACCGACCAGTCCGGCCTCGAGGGCGCGACGCTCGGCGGCGCGGTCGCGACGTTCGCGAACGCCGATCCGGCCGCGACCCCGGCAAGGTTCCAGGCGCTCGTCTCGTGGAACGACGGCTCGACGACGTTCGGCACGGTCAGCAGTCTCGGCAACGGCAACTACGAAGTCGACGCCACGCACACGTTCGCCGACGAAGGCACCTACTTCGGCACGGTCACGATCGACGACACCGTCGCGAACGGCACGACGGCGACCAAGCAGCTCACGATCACGGTCGGCGACCAGCCGCTCGCCGCCTCGGCCGGCGCGGCCGTGAGCGCGGCCGAGGGCGCGCCGGCGTCCGTGTCGATTCCGTTCACGGATGCGAACCCGAACGCGACAGCAGCGGACTTCACGACTGCGACGATCGCCTGGGGCGACGGCTCTACCAGCCCGGCGTCGGTCGCCGCGAATCCGTCCGGCGAATTCGTCGCCACGGCATCTCACAGCTACGCCGACGAGGGCACCTTCTCGGCGAGCCTGACCGTGGCTGACGACGGCGGCGCGACGACGACGCTCACCGGCGCGGCCGCGGTCACCGTGACCGACGCCGCTCTCGCAGCCGGCACGCTGACCCTCAACGAGCCGATCGAGGGCCTCGGCGCGACGAACGCCGTCTTCAGCTTCGCCGACGCGAATCCGAACGCGACGCCGGCGGACTTCACGGCGACCGTGACGTGGGGCGACGGCGCGACGAGCACCGGAACCGTGACGGGGGACGGCTCCGGCCCGGGCGGTTTCCTCGTCAAGGCAAGTCACGCCTACGCCGACGAGGGCTCGCACCCGGTGTCGGTGGCGGTCTCCGACGTCGGCGGCGCGACGACGTCCGGCAGCGGGACGGCGACAGTCGACGACGCCGCGCTGACGGCCGGCGCGCTGACGTTGAACGGCGGCGTCGAGGGTACGTCGGCGAGCGCGAGCTTCCAGTTCACGGACGCGAACCCGTCGGCGACGAAGGCCGACTTCACGCCGGTGATCGACTGGGGCGACGGGACGACGAGCGGCGGTGTGGTGACCGGCAGCGGCGGTGCGTTCACGCTGACCGGGGCGCACGTGTACCAGCACGCCGGCTCGCGCTCGGTGCACGTGACGGTGACGGATGATGGCGGCAACCAGGCGAGCGCGACCGGCAGCCTGTCCGTGTCCGGGGCGGCCCTCACGCCGGGCGCGTTGACGCTGACGAAGGTCGCCGAGGGCGGCACTCCGACCGCGGCGTCCTTCAGCTTCACCGACGCGAATCCGTTCGCGGGCGCCGGCGAGTTCGCCGCCACGATCAACTGGGGCGACGGCACGACGACCTCACCGGTCGTGCTGGCCGGTGGCGGGAACTTCAGCATCGGCGACAGCCACCGGTACGCGGACGCCGGCACCTACCCGGTGAGCGTGTCCGTGCACTCGATCGTGAGCGGCGGCTCGACCTCGGCGGCCGGGAGCGCGGTCGTCACCGACGCCCCGCTCGTTGCAGGACATCTGGCGCTCGCTTCGGCGGTCGAGGGTGGCGCGACAACGACGCTGAGCTTCCCGTTCACGGACGGGAATGCGAGCGACGCGGGGTCCGACTTCAAGGCGACGATCGCCTGGGGTGACGGCACGACGACGACCGGGACGATCACCGGTTCCGCCGGCAGCTTCGCCGTCGCCGGCTCGCACGGGTACGCCGACGACGGCCAGTACGCAGTGACGGTGACAGTGACCGACGTCGACGGTGCGGCGACGTCTGCGCACGACACGGCGACGGTGGCCGACGCGCCGCTGACGGCGACCGGCGTGCCCGTGACCGGCACCGAGCTGAGCGCGTTCTCCGGCACGGTCGCGACCTTCAAGGATGGCAACGCCTCCGCTCCGGCCTCCGACTTCACGGCGCTCGTCAACTGGGGCGACGGGACGCCGGCGACGAGCGGCGTCGTCACCGGGTCCGGCGGCAGCTACTCGGTGAGCGGCACGCACACCTACGGGAACGCGGGGGCCTTCCCG
>JAFAHG010000104.1 GCA_019237315.1 Actinomycetota bacterium | reverse complement strand
GCGTGAGCGGCGGCGACCCGCAGGCGGGCGTCACGTAGACACCGCCGACGAGCTTCGTCGGCCCCATCTGACGGAGCTCGGACGGCGTCGGATAGTCGGTGCCTCGCACGACGACGTACCGCCCGACGTGGTGCAGCGCAGCGAACGCAAGCAGGGTGTCCACCGAGGGCATGGCGTAGCCGTTGAGCTGTCCGACCACCCAGTCGTCGTCGAAGCTCGACCACGCTTTCTTCCCTGGTGCAGTCCCGGGCTGCAGCCAGTCGGAGGCCATGCGGAATCGGAAGCCGGACTCGCCCTGGTAGAGAAGCGAGTCGCCGTACTGGCCAAAGGGAAAGATCGTCACGGTCTCGCCGTCCAAACACGGCGAATACAGACGCTGTGCGAAGAACGCGGGTCGCGGCGGATGCCACAGCGCGAAGGCCCGGAACGACGACTCCCAGAGCGCAGGGACGACGGAGACAACGGCGAGCAGCGGCAGCAAGATGCGCGCAGTCCCGCTTCGACTCCCGGCCGTCCAGAGCGCGACGATCACCGCAACGGCGAGCGCGACGAACGGTGCGAAACGAAACGGGAACACGTCCTTGAAGAGCGGAAGAACGTCGGTCGCGCGCCATGGCAGCGTCACGACCTCGTGTCCCGCGACGAAGAGCCGCGACCCGAGCTCGATCAACACGCACACGAGGAAGAGCGCAACCAGGAAGCGGCCTGCCGCACGCGCACGCATTGCGAAGAGTCCGACGATGACGAGCGCCGGCAGACCGAGATACGCACCGGTCGCCGTGAAGCGGTCGGAGAGCCCGTGAAACCACGAGCCACCGATCCCGGTGATGTCCGTCGGGACCACGAGGTTCAGCAGGTCGACGCCGACGCGCGCCGGATAGAACCCGCTTCCGGCGTGCAGTCCGAGCACGATGTAGGCGACGAACGGCGCCGCGATCACGGCAGCGAGGACATAGCCCACGACGATCGGCATGACGGCCTCGCGAAGCCGCGTTCGCGCACCCGGAACGAGCCACAACGCGAGGAGCCACGCGAGAACGAGCACGAGCGTCGTCGTGAAGGCATGCTCGGTGGAGATCCAGATCTGCGCCGCGACGAGGACCCCGAGCCGCCAGACGAGACCGCGCGCATCCAGTTCGTGCTGGACGAACCGAAGGACGGCGAGCGCGAAGAGCGGCATCAGGAAGACGCCGGTGATGTCGAGGTTCCCCCAGAGCTCCTCCTGCAGGAGCGCGCTCGAGAAGCCGAACAGAAAACCGCCGACGAGCGACGCCCACAACGAGCGTGTCAGGTGCCTGCAGAGCAGATACGCGGTCCACGCGGCGAGCGCCGGCAGCAGCAGAGCGACGACGTTATAGGCGACGGCCGGCCCGAAGAGCACCGTCACCGGAATCGCCGCCAGCGCAAGCCCGGGCGCGGTTGCGGTCCACGCGATGTTCACGCCGCTGGGCGCGTAGATCACGTGCGTGTAGAACGGATTCGTCCAGTGCGCGATGGCGTGCGGCCACCACGCGAACGACCAGATGAAGAACTCGGGGTCGCGCGTGTTCGAGCCGCCGATGAGGAGTCGCCCCGGGTGCGAAAGGATCCGCACGCCCACGAATGCGAACGAGATCGCGACGTAGGCGCGGAGAGCGACCAGATGCTGCGTTCTCGCCCGCGCACGCACGTCGCGACGAGACTACTGCAGCTGCGCCAGCGCCTTCGAAAGCGACTGCCGTGTTCGCAGGAGCGGCGCGTACAGGTCGCCGCGTTGCGCGACGCGCTCCAGGACGACCGGCATCGTGAAGCTCCTCGGGTCGAGGCCGTCGTCGACCTCGTCCCACTCGAGCGGCGTCGACACCGGCGCGCCGGGCCGCGGGCGCACGGAATAGACCGACGCGATCGTCTTCCCCTCCCCGTTCTGGTTCGCGTCGATCAGCACGCCGCGCCGCCGGGCCTTCGTCCACTCCGTCGTCGCGAGCTTCGGACGCGATGACGCGATCACGCCGGCGACGAGCTCTGCGAACGCCCGCGCGTCTTCGTACGTCGAGCGCCGGTCGAGCGGCACGAGCACGTGGAAGCCCTTGCCGCCCGAGGTCTTCGGGAACGACTTCAGGCCGATCCCGTCGAGCAGGTCACGCAACAGGCGCGCCACCTCGAAGGTCTGCGGCCACGGCACCTCCGGCGTCGGGTCGAGGTCGAAGAGCACGAAGTCCGGACGGTCGGGTTTGTCGATGCGCGAATACCAGGTGTTCATGTCGATGCACCCCATGTTCACCATCCACTGCAGCGCGAGCTCGTCGTTCACGAGCGGGAACGAGACCCACTTCTTCTGCGCAGGACGTTGCCGTGTCGAGACGAGCGCGCGGTACGTCGGGATCCACTCGGGCATGTGTGCGGGCGCATCCTTCTGGAAGAACGCCTTGCCGTCGACGCCGTCGGGATAGCGGCGCATCGTGAACGGCCGGTCCTTGATGTGCGGGATCAGAACCGGGGCGATGGCGCGGTAGTACTCGATCAGATCGCCCTTCGTGACGCCGTCGTCGGGGAAGTACACCTTGTCGAGATTCGAGAGCTCGAGCGTGCGCTTTCCCTTGCGCACGCTCTCCGCGGCCGGCTGTTCGCGGCGCACCTCGCGCGCGGACTTGTCGTCGCGGAGTCCCTGATACGACGGCTGGCGCAGCCGCCCGTCGTGCGTCCACTCCGAGAACGCAACCTCTGCGACGAGCTTCGGCTCCACCCACACGACATCGCCCTTGCGCACGCGCGGCATCTTCGGCGGCACGGGGAACGGCGACTCGGGGCGCTCGAGCGGACGGAGCAGCGACAGGAGACGCGCGATCTCCTTCTCGTCGAACCCGGTGCCGACGTTGCCGACCCAGCGCCACGTCCCCCCTTCGTTCACGGCGAGGACGAGCGACCCGAACGTGTTCGAGCGGCGGCCCTCCCCGCGCGTGTACCCGGCGACCGCGAACTCCTGGCGCCCATGCGTCTTCACCTTCAGCCAGAGACGCGTGCGCTTGCCCTGGCAGTACTCCGAGTCGAGGCGCTTGGCCATGATCCCCTCGAGGTGCTGCTCCTCCGCCGCGTCGAGCAGCGCCTCCCCGTCGTCGAACGACTCCGACAGGCGCACCGTGCGGTTGCGCCGGTCGAGCAGACCTTCGAGCCGCACGCGACGTTCGCGCAGCGGCAGCTTCACGAGCGGCTCGCCGTCGAGCTCGAGGACGTCGAACACGTAGTAGACGAGGGCCCCGGTCCCCTGTTGCATCGCGGAGAAGCTCGAGCGTCCGTTCTCGTCGAGCGCGCACACTTCGCCGTCGAGCACGGCGTTCGGGGACTTCACCGCCTTGACGACCGCCTTCGCGACCTCGGAGAAGCGCGGCGTCAGGTCGTTGTCGTTGCGCGACACGAGCTTGCACTCGCCGCCGTGCACGTACGCGAGCGCGCGGTAGCCGTCCCACTTCACCTCGTACGTCCAGCCGTCGCCCTTCGGCACGTCGTCGGAAAGCGTCGCGAGCATCGCCTTGTACGTCGCGCCCGCCGCGGCCGCGCCGTCGTGACTGCGGATCAGGAGCCAGTTCTCGTCCTTGTCGTCCAGGTGCGCAGGCACGAGCGTCCACACGCCGTCGAGCCGGCGGCCGTGCAGGCGCACCTTCAACTGGCCGTTGCGCTTCTCCTCGAGCAGCTCGTACGTCCCGTCGTCCCAGATCTCGACGGTGCCGGCGCCGTACTGCCCAGCCGGGATCTCGCCGGCGAACGATGCGTACGACAGCGGGTGGTCCTCGACGTGCACCGCGAGCGAGCGGGCGCCCGGCTCCATCGGTACGCCCTTGGGGACGGCCCACGAGACGAGGACGCCGTCCCGTTCGAGCCGGAAGTCGTAGTGGAGCCGGCGGGCGTCGTGCCGCTGGACGACAAAGACCGGGGCGCTGCCGTCACGCGCGCCCCCGAACGGCTCCGGGGTCTTCTTCGGGTCGCGCTTGGCGCGGTATTCGCTCAGCTTCGCCATCTCGCCGCTTTCCACAGCCTGCCCGTGGACAACGAGGTTTATCCGGTTCGGGCGCCGTCGAGAACCCCTGCGAGCTCCTCCATCTGACGGGGGCTAGGCGTCCGGGGCCCGCAGCGATGCGGGCCCCGGCGCATCTTGCACAGGTTGAAAAACCTGTGGACGCTGGGGAAAACGGGTCAGGCGAAGACGCCGAGCCCGCGGAACTTCGCGCGGCGCCGGGCCTTGAGCTCGTCCGCCGGGAGATCCTCGAGCTCGCCGAGAGCCTCGACGAGAGCGGCCTTCAGGAGCCGCGCCGCCTCGGCGTGGTCTTCCTGGGCGCCGCCGGGCGGCTCGGCGACGATCCCGTCGACCACCCCGAGCTCGAGGCAGTGGAGCGCGTCCGGCTTGAACGCAGCCGCCGCCTTCTTCGCCTCACCGGCATCGCGCCAGAGAATCGCGGCGCAGCCCTCGGGGGTGATCACCGAGTAGATCGCGTTCTCCTGCATGAGGACGCGGTCGGAGACGGCGATCGCGATCGCGCCACCCGAGCCTCCCTCGCCGATCACGCACGCGACGCTCGGCACCGAGAGCCGCACCATCCGCGCCTGCGACCGTGCGATCGCGCCGCCCTGGCCGTGCTGCTCGGCGGCGACGCCCGGGTACGCGCCCGGTGTGTCCACAAGCGAGACGAGCGGGAAGCCGAAGCGGTCGGCGAGGTTCATGACACGCATCGCCTTCGCGTAGCCCTCCGGGTACGCCATGCCGTACTGGCGGTCGAGCCGCTCCTTGATGTCGCGGCCCTTCTGCTGGCCGATCAGCGCGATCGTGCGGCCGTCGAGCCGGCCGAGGCCGGTGACGAGCGCACCGTCGTCGGCACGGCTGCGATCGCCGTGCAGCTCGACCCAGTCGTCGAGGATCCGCTCGACGTAGTCGAGCGTGTACGGCCGGTCGGGATGGCGTGCGAGCTCGACCGAGCGCCAGATCTCGTCCTCGGTCTGGTTGCGCTCCGCCTCGAGCTGCTCGAGCTGCTTGCGCAGGCGCTCCTTCTCACCGGACACGCGCGTCCCGCGCAGGAGCGGCAGGCTCGACAGCTTCCCCAGCCGCTCGCGCAGCCGGAGCTCCGCGTCACCGGGCAAAGAGGCGGAGGAGCCGCGCGAGGTACGAGCGCTGCTCGGGTCGGGGGACGATGGCGTCGACGTGGCCGAAGCGTAGGTTCTGCTCGGCGAGCGCGAAGTCTTCGGGCAGCTTCTCGCGCGTCGTCTGCTGCACGACGCGCGGGCCCGCGAACGCGATCAGCGCGCCCGGCTCGGCGATCGTCACGTCGCCGAGAGACGCGAAGCTCGCGAGCACGCCGGCGGTCGTCGGATGCGCCATCACGACGAAGAGCGGTAGCGACGCGTCGTGCAGGTCCTGCACCGCGACGACGGTCTTCGGCAGCGTCATCAGCGACAGGATCCCTTCCTGCATCCGCGCGCCGCCGGAGCTCGACACGGCGATCAGCGGCGTCTCGCGCGAAACCGCGGATTCGCACGCGCGCGCGAACTTCTCGCCGACCGCGCTTCCCATCGAGCCGCCCATGAACGAGAAGTCCATGACGGCGAGCTCGACCGGGTGCGTGTCGAGCGTTGCGTGGCCGATCACCATCGCCTCGCCGAGGCCGGTGTTGAGCTCCGCTTCCGCGAGCCGCTCCGTGTACGGGCGCAGGTCGAAGAAGCCGAGCGGGTCCGCGGAACGCACGTCGGCCGCTTCCTCGACGAACGAGTCGTCGTCGGCGAGCCACTCGATGCGCGCCCATGCGGGCATCGGGAAGTGATGGCCGCAGTGCGTGCAGACGTAGAGGGCGGCCGCGAGCTCGTCGTCGCGGAAATGCGAGTTGCAGCTCGGGCAGGTATTCGGGTGCTTCTGCTCGTCCGGCTGCGGATGCTTGTGCTCGACCTGGACGTCGATTCGAGTCTCGGTCATGCGCGCCTAGTGTGGCACGACCGAGTCGAGTGCGTCGGCGAGGCCCCGGAGGTCCGGACGCTCGAGCGTCGGTTGGGGGCCGGGCACTTCCCCCAGCCGGTTGATCCAGATCGAGGGCAGCCCGAGCTCGTTCGCCGGGCCGACGTCGTGGAAGAGGCTCGCGGCGACGTGGACGTGCCGGTCCGGGTCGGCGCCCGTCCGGGCCGAGAACTCGCGCCAGTGCCTGAGGGCGGGCTTGTAGGAGCCGATCTCGCTCGCGACCACCGTCTCGTCGAAGGGCACCCCGAGGAGCGCTTTCGACGCGGCGATGTAGTCCGGGTCGGTGTTCGAGAGGATCGCGAGCCTCCACCCACGGGCGCGCGCCTCCTCGAGGGCGGCGGGCACCTCCGGGAAGGGCTGCCAGGTCGGCAGGGAGTCGGCAAGCCCGCTCTCCTCGCCGGCGGGCGCCCCCAGTCGGCGCATCGCCTCGGTCATCACCTCGCGATACATCAGATTGCCGTCGTGCTCGAGCTCCGGCTCGAGCTCGTGGTACCGGCGAAGCCGCTCGTCGGCGCGCTCCTCCCCGAAGACGCGTGCGAGCTCCCGGCGGATGCCACCGTTCCAGTCGATCAGCGTCCCGTAGCAGTCGAAGGTCGCCCAGCGGTCCACGAACGACATTGAACCGATTTCGCGCCGCAGTCGAATGAGGCGCAAGATGGCGGGTGCTATGCCGCGTGAGCTGGCGCATCTCTCGGACGAGGCGGTCGCCGCGCTCGCGGCCCGCTCCGACCACGTCGCCTTCGCCGAGCTCTACGACCGCTACGGGCGCGTCGCGTACGGGCTCGCGCTCCGCATCCTCCGAGACGAGGCGCTCGCGGAGGACGCGGTCCAGGAGGCCTTCCTCGCGATCTGGCGCGGCGCCTCGCACTTCATCCCCGAGCGCGGCAAGGCGAGCACGTGGATCCTGACGCTCGTTCACCGCCGTGCCGTCGACCTCGTCCGCCGCGAGAACCGCCGCCGCGCGGAGCCGCTCGACGATACCGACCTCGCGGGTACGCAGGGTTCGGCGGAGGACGTGGCGTGGCTTCGCCTCGAGCGCGAGCGCGTGCAGGCCGCGCTGAAGCAGCTCCCCGATCCGCAGCGCGAGGCGATCGAGCTCGCCTACTACGGCGGGTTCACGCAATCGGAGCTCGCCGAGCGCCTGGGCCAGCCGCTCGGCACCATCAAGAGCAGGATGTTCGCGGGTCTCGCACGCTTGCAC
>JAFAHG010000029.1 GCA_019237315.1 Actinomycetota bacterium | reverse complement strand
TATCCGACGATTCAGACGCCGTCGAAGAACATCCCGATCGCGGAGCGGCCGGGTTGGGGCAAGGACTATGCCGATGCCCTGACGTTCTTCACGCCGCTGTTCGACGGCCGCACGATCATCCCGAAGGGCAACACGAACTACTCGCTCCTCGGGATCACGCCCGCGCAATGCAAGAAGCTCGGTGTCACGGGCAACTGCACCGGCGTGCCGAGCGTCGACGCGCAGCTCGACCGCTGCTCGGTCCTCTCGGGCCAGCCGCGCCTCAGCTGCTACGAGAACCTCGACAAGTACCTGACCGTGAAGGTCGCTCCGTGGGTCCCGTACCTCTGGTCGTACGTCACCCGCATCACGAGCAACCGCGTCACGAAGTACGCGTTCGACCAGTTCTCGACGACGCCCGCGTACTCGCAGATCGCGGTCAAGTAGCGCGCTGTGCCGCCGGCGGCCTCCGGAACCTCGGAGGCCGCCGCGCGGTACGCGTCACCGCGACGCCTGTGAGGCACAGCGCACCGCCGGCGAGCGCGAGCAGCGGCGGCGTCTGGCCGAGCAGCGCCCAGCTGAACGCGATGGCGAGCGGAGGGACGAGATACGTGGACACGCCGAGCCTCCCCGCGTCTGTTCGCGCGAGTGCGTAGGCCCACGTCGCGAAGCCGATCGCGGTCGGACCGATGCCGAGATAGACCGCCCAGCCGATCGCCGAGGCGTGCGCGGTGCCGAGCCGATGCACGAGCTGCGGCGCGAACGGTAGGCAGACGACGGCGCCGATCGTGCACGCGAGCCACGTGACCTGGAGCGCGGAGGCGTGCTGCAACGCGGGCTTCTGGAAGACGAGCGCTACGGCGTAGGCGACCGCGGCGACGAGACAGAGCAACGCGCCGGTACTCGCCTGCAGACCGTGGTGCGACGTTGCGACCCCGATCACGATCGCGCCCGCGAAGGCGACCGCGCACCCCGCGAGCAGCCGCCGCGGAAAGCCCTCGCCGAGGAAGAGGCCCGCGAGGACGGCGATCAGCACGGGTGCGACGTTGACGAGCATCGCCGCCGTTCCCGCGTCGACGTGCCGCTCCGCGTCGTTGAGTGCCAGGTTGTAGACGCCGAACCAGAGGACGCCGGAGACGACGATCCCGCGCAGGGCGGCTGTCGGCGGCAGCCCCTCGCGGCGGGCGAGCAGGAGCAAGCCAAGAACGGCGCTGCCGACGACGAGGCGCAGGAGCGCGAGCGGCCCCGGCCCGAGCGGCCCCGCGGCGGATCGGATGCCGACGAACGCCGAGGCCCACAGGACGACGGCGACGAGCGCCGCCGCGATCGGAAGCAGGTCCGCACGGGCCCTCGCCGCCAT
Organism: Actinomycetota bacterium; assembly: GCA_019237315.1. Lineage (GTDB taxonomy): Bacteria > Actinomycetota > Thermoleophilia > Gaiellales > Gaiellaceae > PALSA-600. The sequence goes on along the minus strand of JAFAHG010000029.1, from coordinate 12,049 downwards.
GTCCGGTTAACGCGGCGGCGCGTCGGTTTGTGAGGCCGGCGGCACGAGACGGCCGCTGCGCACGGTGAACCCGGCCGCCTCGAGGTACGGGCGCACGACCTCGACCGCCCGCGCGATGTTGCGTGCGATCCAGAAGCAGAGCGCCGCGAGCGGGAGCTCGACGAGCACTGCCTCGAGTGCCGCCTCCATGACCGCGCTGCTTCCGTGCGACGTGAGCACGTCGAACCACGCGTCGCAGACGAGCAGCGTCCCGGTGATCGTGGCGGCGACCTCCGCGAACGCCGATCGCCGCAGAGCCGCGAGGGCGGTCGCGGCGAGTGCGAGCCCGAGCGCGAGGTCGAATCCGCCCCACGCGAGCCGCCAGTGGTTCGCGCCGTAGTGCCGCGGCAACGTCACGAAGAGGTACGCGGTCCACGGGATGAGGACCGCCGCGCACACGAGGAACGCCGGCGGAATCCAGCGCGGAACGAGCGACGCGCGCCGCACGCGCCTCACGCGCCCCACCAGAAGCTCGCCGCGATGACGATGTACAGCCCGACGAGAACCGTCCCCTCGTTCCAGGTGCTCTCGCCGTCGTAGACGACGAGCGCAGCGATCACCGCTCCGAGCACGAGCGCGATCGCCAGCAGTGTCGGGAACACGAGCGTCAGATGTGTCGCGAACGCGAAGCTCGCGAAGATCAGGATCGGCGTGAGGAGAAGCGCGACCTGCAGCGCCGAGTTCACGATCACGGAGATCGCGAAGTCGAGCTCGTTCCGCAGCGCGAGCTGCACGCCGACGACGTTCTCGACCGCGTTCCCGGCGATCGCGACGATGACGAGGCCGGCGAACATCTGGCTCATGTGCATGGCGTGCGTCGCCGGCGTCAGTGCGCTGACGAACCAGTCGCTGACGAACGCGGCCGCCACGCCGGCGAGCGCGAGCACCGCGGCGGTCACCGGGAGCGACGAGCGGTCGCGCTCGTGGCGGCCCTCACTTCCCGAGAGGAACACCGGGAGGGTGGTGAAGAAGAGCACGACGAGCACGCCGGCGCAGACGAGGCTCAACGCGTGCCCGTGCGGTCCCGCGGGCGTGTGGAAGGCGTGCGCGAGCGTCGGTAGCGAGAGGATCGCCGCCGAGAGGCCTGTCATCGTCGCGATCATCCGTGCGCGCGGCGAGTCGAACCGCTGCGTGCCGTTGCGCAGGCCGCCCGCGGTGAACGCGATCCCGAGGACGAGCACCGAGTTCGCGAGAATCGACCCGACGAGCGCCGCCTGCACGACGCCGGTGAGTCCGTCGTGGAGCGCGAAGAGCGCGATGAAGAGTTCCGGCAGGTTCCCGAGCGCCGACTGTACGACCCCGGCTGCGGACGAGCCGATCTGGTTCCCGAGTGCCTCGGTCGCCGTGGCGATCAGCCGCGCGAGGACGGCAATCGCCGCAGCGGCCGCGATGAACGCGACCACCGCGCCCGCGAACGCGTGACAGAGCGCGGCGACGGCCAGGAGGCCGACCGCGAGCGCGATCTCACTGCGCGAGAACGGACTAGCTCTCGTGCCGCGGGTGATCGTCTTCGAGGAGCCGGTTCGGGTCGATGCCGCCGAGCTCTTGCTCGACGAAGATGTCGGCCTGCCGGTCCTCCAGGCTCTCGGTGGCGAAGCGCCGCTCGCTGGGGCTCATCTGCTGGAGCTCGACGTCCCGTCGGAGCGCGGCGGCGCGGAGGCGTGCGAAGAGGCCGGCCATCGGCGCGACTCTACACCCGGGCACCCGTACCGTCATGCCGCCGCCGGCCGTTTCCGTGACGTGAACGACGGCTGGCCGACGAGGCTCGAGGCGCTCGAGTGGTTCGAGGCGGGACTCGACTGGCCGGTCCGCCGCGACGGCGAGGGCTACGTCGATCCGGACGGCTGGCCGGCGCGGGCGTCGGTGCTCGAGTACTACGGGCTCGCAGCGCGCACCGATGCCGCCGGCGCCGACGTGTGATCGAGCCCTCGGCCCTCACTCGCACGGCGCCGGCGTAGATCGGAAAGCCTGACGCACGATCGAGCGCTTCCGTCCCTCGCGCGCACTTTGCGGCTTTGTCGCCGTTCCGCGAGAGGAACGGCGAAGGCCCGCAACGGGATACGCGTCTCGGTCCGGTGAACGTTTCGGAACGGGCCGGAAACGCGCGGCATTTCGCGATTCGCGCCTGTTAGAAGCATCTACGCGGCGGGACTGGGACAGGGCTGCCGCGTGACCCGTCATTCGGCCCGTGGAGGCAGTCGTGCCCATTCGTTTTGCAACCGTCGTGCGTTTTGCTGCGCTGCCTTTCGTCCTGGCCGCGGTCGCGGTCGTCGCGTCGTCCGCGTCGGGCGGCGGCGGTGGAGGGACGACGTACTTCCCCGGTACGCCGGCGCTCGCGCAGATCACGAACGGGACCGCCGCCGCACCGTGGAACCTGTTCCAGGGCGACGGACCGCTCAACCCCTTCGCGGTCTACCCGGGCGCGACGAGCGGCACGGACGGGGACTCGCCGTATCCGAGCGGCACGGTCGGCTCGCCCGGCCCGCTCGCCGGCTACTGCGGATCCGGCGCGAACGCCGCAGCGGCGGCCGGGACTCCGGTCCGCATGCCGGACGGCACGACGCTTCCGCTCGCGCCCGCCTACTTCCCGCACGTCGTGCGCAACGCCGACGGTTCCCTCACCGGCTACTTCGACTACCGGCCGAAGGACGCCGACGAGGCGATCGTTGCGGCGACCTCGACGGACGACGGCGCGACGTGGACGTACCAGGGTGAAGCGCTCGAGCAGAACCCCGGCTACTGCCCGAACTCGGACATCAACGACGACGGCCAGGGGCACCCGAACGTGATCACGGTCGGGGGCGTCTCGCGTCTCTACACGCTGCAGCGCGCGGCCGGCGACAACGTCGGGGTGGGAATGCTCGTGCACACGCTCACGTCGACCTCGGCGAACCCCCTCGCGGGTCTGCCCGCGACGGAAAAGGTCGGCGTCGACCCGAACGACTTCGCGTCGGGTCCCGTGAGCGTCGGGAGCACGCCCGTCACCATCAACTTCACGAATCCGGTCAACTCCGGCCCCGAGGCGCTCGTTGCGGGGCCCTTCGTCGACCTGACGCAGACTCCGGCGCCGACGGCGTCGTCGATCATCACGTGCACCTCCGTCGGCGCGCAGTCGCTCGGCGGTTGCACGACCGCGGCGACCGGCGGTATCAACGTCCAGGCGGGCGACCTGATCGAGCAGGTGCTCGCGACGATCTCGAGCGACCTCCCGGCGGCCGCTCCCGGGACGGCATGCGGCAGCGGAACGCTCCCGTGCAACGTCCCGCCCGGCCCGAACACGACGACGGGCGACGGCGGACTCACCGGCTTCGGTCTCGCCGTCACGAACCCGAACAACCTCTCGCTCGCGATCCTGAATGCAGACGCGCCGAACCGTGCGTACATCGACGGCGTCGCCGTGTACTGCAACCAGGCGAACGCGTTTCCGACGAACAAGATCGAGAGCTGCACGACGGGGCCGAACGGCCCCACGCTGACGGTACACGCCGGCGATCCGCTGACGTCGGACCCGATCGTCCCGGCGACCGCACAGCAGACGAGCGGGCTCGTCGCCCCCGACGGCATCGTCGGCGTCCTGCCGACCTATCCGGGAGCCCCCGTCGGGTCAACCGTCGTGATGTACACGGAAAAGGTCCTCAACTACTATGACGTCGGCTTCACCGGCGGCAAGGCTCCGATCGGTCCTGGTAGCGGCGACGTCATCACGTCGACCGGGAAGCTCTCGTTCACGCCGTTCCCCAGTTCGCTGGCCGCGCCGATCAACGCCGGCGCCAACACGTTCTTCATCGGAGACTCGACGACGAACACGATCGTGCAGGTCAACTGCACCGGCTTCACGCCCCCGACGACGCTGACGGGCTGCACCGCACCCGGCGTGACCGCGAGCGACCAGGTTTCGAAGAACAGCTACATCGCGGCCGCCGGCGCCACGACGGTTCCCCCGTCGACGCTCGCGCAGATCGGTCTCGGCAGCGCGAAGAACACGCAGAAGCTCTTCAAGAACAACGAGGACCTGACGGTGCTCCGCGTCGCGTACACGACGGACGGCATCAACTTCTCGACGGCCGGGCTTGCGAACAACGGCGTCATCAGCGGCAACGGCACCGAGTCCGGCTCATCGTACGACGACCTGAGCAACCCGTCCTCGACGGCGAGCCCGTCGAGCTTCAACGCCTATGCGACGCCGGGTACGGCGCTTGCGACGGAGATGCGCTTCATCGGCGCCGCCGGGACGATCGTGGCGAACCCCGACGGCAGCTACGGGCTCTTTCTCTCAGGTGCCTGGCCGACCGACGGCGACAGCGACGCCTTCGACGAGATCTTCTACTCGAGTTCCTCCGACGGCCAGCACTGGACGGTGCCCACGACCGTGGTGAGCACCGACTACACGTTCGCGGCGTCAGCGACGCCGTCGAGCCCGCTCGGCGTCGGGGCGTACTACTCCGGCCGCGCGTACGGGCCGTCCATCGTGCAGAACCCCGACGGCACGCTGACCATGGTGTTCGCCGGCTACCGGCTGCCGTCTCCGGCGGGAACCGTCGGTGCGACGTACGGCACCAACTCGTCGAGTCAGTACACGATCGGCGCGAACGACCCGCTCCTCTACCGGCAGATCCTCACGGACACGCTGACGTCGTCGACGAGTCCGGCGGTCCCGACGACGACCGCGGTCGCGGCGACCCCGCCGGCGGCGGTGACCGGTCAACCGGTGCAGCTCACGGCGACCGTCACGGTGAACGCGCCGGGCGTCGGCACGCCGACCGGCACGGTCTCGTTCACCGACGAGCTCGGACCGATCCCCGGCTGTGCGAACAGGCCGCTCAGTGACACCGCGACCGATACGGCCACGTGCACGACGGCGTTCCTCGCGGCGTCGCACACCGTCAGGGCGACCTATTCGGGTGACTCGAACTACGCGACCTCGAACGGGCAGGTGCCCGCCCCGGTCGCTCCTGCGACGACGGCAACGGCGCTCGGATCGTCGAGCTCGTCCGTCGTGAGCGGCGCGCCGGTCACGTACACGGCGACCGTGAGCGTGGTCGCACCGGGCGTCGGCACGCCGACCGGAACGGTATCCTTCACGGACGGCGGAAACCCGATCCTCGGGTGTACGTCGGTACCCGTTACTGCCGATGTCGCGGTGTGTCCGACGATCGCCGGCGACACGGGAAGCCACGCGATCGCCGCGACGTATAGCGGCGACTCGAACTTCGGCTCCTCGACCGGCAACCTGGCGCAGGCGGTCGGGCTCGGCGGTACGACGACGACGCTCGTCTCCGGGCCGACGAGCGCCGTCACCGGGCAGCAGGTCGCCTACACCGCGACGGTCGCGATCGTGTCTCCGGCGACGGGGACGCCGACGGGGACGGTCGCGTTCACCGACGGCGGCCAGCCGCTCGCCGGCTGCGACGCGGTCGCGCTCACGGCCCCCGCGCCGTTCACTGCGACATGCCTGGTAGCGCCGACGACGGTCGGTGACCACAAGATCGTTGCTTCGTACTCCGGCTCGTCGAACTTCGGCGCCTCCTCCGACCACCTGACGGAGACGGTGGCCCCGGCGGCCACGACGACCGCGCTGCAGTCGTCGGTGTCGTCGCCCGTCTTCGGACAACAGGTGAACCTGACGGCGACGATCTCGGTCAACGCGCCGGGCGCCGGCACCCCGACGGGAACGGTCTCGTTCACGGACGGCGGACAGCCGGTTCCGGCGTGCCAGAACCTTCCGGTCGGCACGACGCTCACGGCTGTGTGTGCGGTGACCCCGGGTGCGGCCGGCAACCACGGCTTCGCCGCGGCGTACTCCGGCGACGCCGGCTTCGCCACGTCGACCGGACAGCTCACGGTCACCGTCGCACCCGCGAACACGACGACGGGTCTCCAGTCGTCGCTCGCCTCGCCGGTTCCCGGACAGCCCGTCACGCTGACGGCGACGCTCTCGGTGAACGTTCCCGGCGCGGGCACGCCGACCGGAACGGTCGCGTTCGCGGACGGCGGGAACCCGATCGCCACGTGCGGTGCGGTGCCCGTCGCAGGCGGGACGGCGGTGTGCGCGACGTCGTTCGCGACGGCGGCCTCGCACGACCTCACCGCCGTGTACTCGGGCGACGGCTCGTTCAACGGCTCGAACGGCGAGCTGCCGCAGACCGTGCAGCAGGCGACGACGACGACGTCCGTGACACCGTCCTCGACCTCGCTCACCTACGGCGACCACGTCGTCTACACCGCGACCGTCGTCGCGTCGGCGCCCGCGGTGATCACGCCCGGTGGGACGGTCTCGTTCACCGACAACGGGACGCCGATCGCCGGATGCACCGCGGTCACGTTGACCTCGGTCGCGACGTGCTCGACCACGATCGCGTCGGCCGGTGCGCACCACGTCGTCGCGACCTACGGCGGCGACGCGAACGACAACGGCTCGAAAGGCTCGCTCGACGAGGCGGCCGCGAAGGCGACGCTCACCGTGACGGCGAACGACGCGACCCGGCTCTTCGGGAAGCCGAACCCGCCGCTCACCGCGACGATCACGGGCTTCCTGCTCGGCGACAGCGCGTCAGTGGTGAACGGCTCGCCCTCGTGCACGACGACCGCCGCCGTGACGAGCCCGTCGGGCTTTTACCCGATCACATGCGGCAACGGCACGCTGTCGGCCGCGAACTACACGTTCACGTTCGTGCCGGGGACGCTGACCGTCACGTACTCGAAGACGATCGTCGGCGACGTCAAGGGTCCGACGGTGATCGCGGCCGGACAGGTCGTCGCGATCCTCGGCGCGCATCTCCACGGGCCGCTGACGATCCAGCCGGGCGCGCTCGTCGACATCGAGGCCGCCACGGTCGACGGCCCTGTCAGGGCGGACGCGCCGGCCGCGTTCCGCCTCTGCGGCTCCACGGTGAGCGGTCCGCTCGACGTCGAGCAGGCGACGGGTCCAGTCGTCGTCGGCAATCCGCCCGGCTGCCCCGGTAACACCGTCAGCGGACCCGTGAAGGTCGACGGTGGTGTCGACGCGACCGTGACCGGCAACGGGATCTCCGGGCCGCTCGAGGTGCTGAAGAACACCGGCACCGTCGTCGACCGGCCGAACACGGTCCAGGGCCCGGCGAAGCTCCAGTAACGCACGACGCGGCGGCCGGCGCATTCGTCGCCGGCCGCCGCGAGTACGTTTCCGCCGTGCAGTTCGTCCCGAGCGATCCGGCGTTCATCGCCGATCCGTACCCGGGCCTCGCCGAGCTGCGCGAGTCCGCTCCCGTCCACTACGACGAGCGGCTCGACCGCTGGCTCGTGACGCGGCACGCCGACGTGCGCGCCTGTCTGCGCGACCGGCGTCTCGGCCGGAACTTCCGCCACGTCGGCACGGAGGCCGAGTTCAAGGCCGAGCCGCTTGACCCGCGCTGGCAGGCGTTCTGGGACGTCGAGCGCTGGAGCCTGCTCTTCGTCGAGCCGCCGGAGCACACGCGCATCCGCAAGCTGGTCGCGGCCGCCTTCACGCCGCGCGCGGTCGAGTCGATGCGCGAGCCGGCGGCGGAGCTTGCACAGCGTCTCCTCGACGAGTGCGTCGAGCGCGGGGAGTTCGACCTGCTCTACGACTTTGCGCAGCCGTTCTCGATCACGCTGATCTGTCACCTGCTCGGCGTGCCGACCGACCGCAGCCGGGACCTCCTTGACTGGTCGCATCGCCACGTGAAGATGTACGAGTTCGACACGAGCGACGAGCAGGCCGTCTCGGCGACGAATGCCGCTGCCGAGTTCCGCGACTACGTGCTGGAGCTGATCGAGGAGCGGCGTGCCGCGCCGCGCGACGACGTGGTCACCGGTCTCGTGGAGGCGCGCGTCGACGGCGGGAAGCTCTCGGACGACGAGATCGTCTCGACGGTCGTCGTGCTGCTCAACGCGGGCCACGAGGCGACGGTGAACACCCTCGGGAACGGCATCACCGCGCTGATGCACAACCGCAACGAGTGGAACCGGCTCGCGCGCGGCGAGGTCTCGGCCGCCGCGGCGGTCGAAGAGCTGATCCGCTTCGACCCGCCGCTGCAGCTCTTCGAGCGGTGGGTGCTCGAGGACGGCGTCGAGGTCGCAGGGACGCCGGTCCCGCGCGGCGAGGTGGTCTCGATGCTCTTCGGCTCGGCGAACCGCGACCCACGCGTTTTCCCGGGCGCGGACGAGCTCGTCCTCGATCGACCGAACGCGGCCGAGCACATCGGCTTCGGCGGCGGCATCCACGTCTGCATCGGCGCACCGCTCGCGCGGATCGAGCTCGAGACGAGCCTGCGCGCGATCGTCGAGCGCGCACCCGAGCTCGAGCTCGCCGCGGAGCCGGAGCGCGTCCCGGCATTCGTGATCCGCGGCTACCGGGCCGTCGACGTCGTCGTCGGAGGAAGATAATCGGACGATGACCGCCGCACCCGAGACCGCGGACGTCCAACCGGTTCCGCACCTCACTGTCGAGGAGCGCACCGAGCGCGGCCTCACCGCACGTGCCGCGACGCCGCGCTCGACGCAGAAGATCCTCGAGCTGCCGGCAGACCGCGACCCGGTGGCGATCCTCGAGGAGCAGGCGAAGGGCCGCGTCGCAGAGCTCGTTCCCATCCGGTACCAGCGGATGCTTGCGTCCCCGTTTGCGTTCTACCGGGGCGCGGCGGCGATCATGGCGGCGGACCTCGCGACGACGCCGAGCACGGGTCTGCGCGTGCAGCTCGTCGGCGACGCGCACCTCGCGAACTTCGGCGGGTACGCATCGCCGGAGCGCAACCTCGTCTTCGACGTCAACGATTTCGACGAGACGCACCCAGGCCCGTTCGAGTGGGACGTCAAGCGACTCGTCACGAGCATAGAGATCGCAGGGCGCGCGATCGGCCTCTCCGGCACGACGCGTCGCACCGCTGTGCAGGGCACGGCGCGTGCGTACCGCGACGCGATGCGCCAGTTCGCAGCGATGGGCAACCTCGAGGTCTGGTACTCGCGCGCAGATCTCTCCGCTCTCGCCGGCGGGTTGAAGAGCCCGAGCGCACGGCGCGACGTGGAGGCGCTTGCCGCCCATGCGCGCGCGCACGCCGCAACCCACGATCTCGCTTCGTTGACCGAGATCGTCGACGGCCAGCTGCGCATCGCCGCGAAGCCGCCGCTGATCGTCCCGATCGAGGACCTCATCGAAGGCCATCCCTACCGCGAGGAGCACCTACGCAACATCTTCCGGCTCTACCGGCGGTCGCTGCCGCGCGAGCGTCGCGAGCTGCTGCTCGGCTACCGCTACCAGCACCTCGCGCGCAAGGTCGTGGGCGTCGGGAGCGTCGGTCTCCGCGCATGGATCATGCTGCTGATCGGTCGCGACCAGAACGACCCGCTGTTCCTGCAGCTGAAGGAGGCGGTGCCGTCGGTGCTCGAGCCGTATCTGGGCAAGGGCGACCACGCGAACCAGGGTCAGCGAGTCGTCGAGGGCCAGCGCCTTTCGCAGGCGACGAGCGACATCTTCCTCGGCTGGACGAGCGTCGAGGACGAGAACGGTGTCAGCCGCGACTACTACGTGCGGCAGTTGCGCGACTGGAAGATCTCGATCGACGTCGAGCGCGTCGTGCCCAAGGGTCTCGGGACGTACGCCGGCTGGTGCGCATGGTCGCTCGCCCGCGCGCACGCGCGCTCCGGCGACCGCGTGAGCATCGCGGCATTCCTCGGCAAGGCTGAGAGCTTCGACCGTGCCGTCGCGGACTTCGCGGAGATATACGCAGACCTGAACGAGCGCGACCACGCGGCTCTCGCAGAAGCCGCCCGCGCAGGTCGCATCCAGGTCGCCGAGGCACCCGCCGCCGACTGACGAACTGGTGAACGGCCCTGGGCAGGCTGGTGACGAAAGCGGCCCAGAGGCAGGAATACGTCCCACGCGTGCGCTACACGTGGAGTGATGGATGCGGTCCGCTCGCGCTGCGACCTGCACGTCCACTCGCGCTACTCGACCGACAGCGGGAACTACGCCCTTCGCCGCGCGCGGCTTCCCGAATCCTTCACCGATCCCGAACGTGTGTACCGCGTCGCGCGTGCACGCGGCATGGACCTCGTCACGATCAGCGACCACAACACTCTCGAGGGTGCGCTGCGAATCGCGCACCTCGAGAACACGTTCCTCTCCGTCGAGGTCACGACGCACTTTCCCGAGGACGACACGCCGCTGCACGTGCTCGTCTGGAATCTCACCGAGGACGACCACCGCGAGCTCCAGCCGTACCGCCCGTCGGTGTACGAGCTCGCATCCTTCTTGCGCGACCGTGGACTCGTTCACGCGCTCGCGCACCCGCTGTACCGCATGGGGGCGCACCTCACGACCTGGCACGTCGAGCGGCTGATGCTCCTGTTCCCGCTCTGGGAGGGCCGGAACGGGGCCCGGCCCGAGCGCGCGAACGTGCTCGCCTGCCGCCTCGCCGCGCTCGCGACGCCGACGTTCCTCGAGCGGCTCGCCGACCGGCACGGGATCGCGCCCCGGCACGACCGCATCTGTGCCGTCACCGCCGGGTCCGACGACCACGGCGCGCTCGACATCGCGACGACGTGGACCGAAGCCGAGGGCGCGACCGTCGAGGACTTCCTCGGCTCGCTCGCGCGCGGGGAGGCGCTGCCGCTCGGCGCACACGGCTCCGCGGTGAAGCTCGCGCACGCGATGGCCGCGCTCGCCGCGAACGCGTGGCGCGACTCCGGTGCGGCGTCGTCGCCGCTCGTGCAGGCGCAGCTCCGCGCGCTCTTCGACGACGACGCCGTGGACGCACAGGAGCGACATGCCGAGATCGAAGGCGCGACGCGCCAGCTCGTCCGTCTGCTCGGCGAGCGCGCACGTTCGGGAGGTGTCGGCCTCGAGCGGCTGCCCGCGCTCGGCCCGCGTCTGGCCGCGCTCGCGTTCGCAGGCGCGCTCGAGCTTCCCTATCTCGCGGCGAGCCGCCATCTCGCCGGGTCGCGTACGGACATTCGCACGATCGAGCGGTCCTTCTTCACCACGCGAAAGGAGACGTGTGAGCCACGTGCGCTCGTCTTCACCGACACGTACGCCGAGGCCAACGGAGTGGCGGGCACGATGCGCCGGCTCGCCGCCGAAGGTGCAGCAGGTCGACTTCCGCTCGCTGTGGCGACCGCGCGCGAGGAGGCTGCCGCCGAACCGGGACTGATCGTCTTCCCGCCGGACTGGTCGATGCCTCTGCCGTCGTACGAACAGATCGAGCTGCACTTCCCGCTCGTGACCGACGTGCTCGCGCGCGTCGAGGCCGAGGCGCCCGACGTCGTCCACGTCGCGACGCCGGGACCGGTCGGCGCGACGGCGCTCTTCGCGGGGAAGATGCTCGGGGTCCCCGTCGTCGGCTCGTACCACACCGAGCTCGGGCCGTACGCGCTGCGGCTGACGCGCGACCCCGTCGTCGCCGAGGCGACGGCCTTCTACGTCGACTGGTTCTACCGCCAGTGCGACCTCGTGCTTGCGCCGACGGTCGCGGTCGCAGCGTCGCTCGCCGCGCGCGGCGTCGGGCGCGCGATCGGCGTGTGGGGCCGCGGCGTCGACATGGACGTGTTCAACCCGGGGCGCCGCGACGAATCGGTCGCAGCGCGTCTGCGCGGCGACGGTTCGCTCGTGTTCCTCTCCGTCGGCCGCGTCTCCGACGAGAAGCGGATCGACACGCTCCTCGCAGCGTTCGAGCTCGTGCGGCAGGAGCGGCCCGACGCGAGGCTCGTGGTCGTCGGCGACGGTCCGGCGCGCCGCCGCCTCGCGGGCGACGGGCCTGCGGGTGTGCAGTTCCTGGGCGAGGTGCGCGGCCTCGAGCTCGCGGCGATCTACGCGAGCGCGGACGTCTTCTGCTTCCCGAGCACGACCGACACGTTCGGCCAGGTGCTGCTGGAGGCCGCCGCCTCGGGCTTGCCGGCGATCGGCGTCGCCGCCGGCGGTACGGCCGAGCTCGTGGCGCACGGCGAGTCGGGCCTCGTCGTCCCCGCCGACGACCCGCCGGCGATGGCTGCGGCCATGCTGCGGCTCGCGGGCGACGAC